>CACYBL010000120.1 GCA_902772695.1 uncultured Elusimicrobium sp. | reverse complement strand
TAGATATACAGGACCCAGCTGCAAAAAATGCAGAAAATTAGATTGCAAACTTTTCTTAAAAGGAACCAAATGCTACACCAACTGCGTTATGGACAAGTTGGCTGCTGCCACTAAACGTGGTGGTAAAGTAAGAAAAGCAAAAGTTTCAGAATACGGCATTCGTTTGCAAGAGAAACAAAAAGCCAAATTACAATCTGGTATGTCGGAAATTCCGTTCCGCAACATGTTTGATGCGGCTGCCAAGGCCGAAGGTCAAACCGGTGAAAATTTCCTTAAGAAATTGGAAACCCGCTTGGATAACATTGTGCGCCGGTTGGGATTTGCTGTTTCACTTAAAGCGGCCCGCCAAATTGTTTTGCATGGTTATGTAACGGTCAACGGGAAAGCTGTCAATGTTCCCTCGTATCAATTGCGTATCGGCGATAAAGTATCCTTGGACAAATCCTTGGCAGAAAATGTTATGGTGAAACAAGGTTTAACGGAAGCGGAAAAACGCAACCAACGTCCGAGCTTTTTGGAATATGATAGCGAAAAGATGACCGGTAAACTTTTAAGATGGCCCGACAGAGCGGAAATGTCCTACCCTGTCAATGAGCAGCTCATTGTAGAATACTATTCTAAATAATAGGTTGGAGGCTTATAATGGCTTTAAATGAATTGGTCCTTCCTCAAAAAATTCAGTTAGAAGAGAAAACCGCATCTGACTTTTACGGCAAATTTGTTGCCGAACCGTATGAAAGCGGTTACGGACATACTGTAGGCAATTCCTTGCGCCGGATTTTACTTTCCGGTATGGAAGGGGCTGCGGTCAGTGCCGTGCGTATTGCAGGTGCCGTGCATGAATTTAGCACGATTGCTAATGTGCGGGAAGATGTCATTAATATCTTGCTGAACTTTAAGCATTTACGTGTCAAAATGGAAGGTAAAAACCGTGAATATTTGCAGTTGCATGCTTCCAAGCCCGGCGTAGTTACAGCAGCCGACATTGAAGAAGTGGACGGGGTGGAAATTATCAATAAAGACCTCGTGCTCGCCACGCTGGAAGTAGGCGGCGCGTTGGATATGGAAATTGAAATCACCCGCGGCAAAGGATATGTTCCTGCTGAAGAACATGCCAAAGTGCAACGCCCTGCCGGATTTATTCCGGTGGACGCTTTGTACTCTCCTATCGTCAAAGTTCATTATGATGTGGAACCGGCTCGTGTCGGCCAAAAAACGGACTATGACCGCTTGATTTTGGAAATTACCACCGATGGCACGTTGGCTCCAGCCCGTGCGCTTCATCGGGCAGCGGTGTTGTTGTCTAACTCGTTGCATATTTTTACGATTGAAGGCGAAGAGGGATGTGTAGCTACCACTAGCGACGAAGCCGTAGAAACCCCGGCTCCGGTTGCGGCAGGTAGTACCAATGCGGCCACTTCTAAACAAGATGAATTGCTTAATCAATCCATTGAGTTTATTGAATTGTCTTCCCGCTCCATCAATTGCCTTAAGTCTGAAAATGTGCACACCGTGCGCGACCTCGTTAAAATGACCGAAGATGACTTGAAAATGATTAAGAACTTCGGGGCAAAATCCATGGACGAAATCAAGGAAAGACTTGCCGAGATGAATCTTTCTCTGGGCATGAAAATTTAAGGAGTAAATTTTAGTATGATTAAGAATACCGGATACAGAAAGTTGGGCAAAACTGCGTCCCACCGCAAAGCGATGTTAACAAACATGGCCACCAGCATTATCTTGCATGAAGAAATCAAGACGACGCTGCAGAAAGCCAAAGAAGTACGTCGTGTGGTGGAAGGGTTAATTACGCTCGCAAAAGCTAAAGACGAACGTGCAGCTAAAGATACCCTCAAAGACGCCGCTGCCTGCAAGAAATTATTTGAAGTATTAGCAGCCCGTTACGCTAACCGCCCCGGTGGGTTCTGCCGCATTTATCGTGCAGGTCTTCGCCAGGGAGACAATGCGGAAGTAGCAATTGTTAAACTCGTAGATTAAAGAGGCGAACGATGGTAATAGACTATCTTGGAGGGCTTTTTTCCTCGGATTTAGGGATGGACCTGGGTACAGCCAATTGTTTGATTTATGTCAAAGATAAAGGTATTGTGCTACGTGAACCGTCCGTAGTGGCCGTGGAAAGAGAAACAGGCGAAGTGAAAGCTGTGGGTACAAAAGCCAAGCAAATGCTAGGCCGTACACCCGCCAATATCGTAGCTGTACGCCCGATGAAAAACGGTGTTATTGCGGATTTTGAAGTAACCCAAGAAATGATTCGTTACTTTATCCGCAAAGTACATAGCCGCAGCAGTCTGTTACGTCCTCGCATTGTGATCGGGATTCCTTCGGATATTACCGGTGTGGAACGCCGTGCCGTAGAGGATGCTGCTTACCAAGCAGGTGCCCGCAAAGTGTATTTAATTGAAGAACCCATGGCTTCGGCCATGGGGGCTGATTTGCCTATTGCCGAGCCGCACGCCAGCATGATTGTAGATATTGGTGGTGGTACGACGGAAGTAGCTGTTATTTCGTTAGGTGGGATGGTAGTGGCCAAATCGGTAGATGTAGCCGGGGATGAACTTACCGAATGCATCGTGCAGTATTTCCGCAAAAAATACAACTTAATTGTCGGGGAAACCACCGCTGAAGAAGTAAAAATCAATTTAGGGTCCGTATACCCGTTGAAAGAAGAGCGATCTATGGAAGTAAAAGGGCGCGACCAAACCCAAGGTTTGCCACGTACGTTGACGGTTACTTCCGAAGAGATCCGCCAAGCATTGATGGAGCCGGTGCGCTTAATTTTAGATGTTATTAAGAGCACGTTAGAGGAAACCCCGCCGGAGCTTGCTGCCGACTTGGTAGACCGGGGCTTAGTAGTGGCCGGTGGCGGTTGCTTGTTGCGTGGCATTACGGAACTGATTCGCAAGGAAACAGATATCCCGGTGCACCGCGCGGCTGATCCGCTAAGCTGTGTGGCTCTTGGGACGGGCAAGTTTTTGGAACAACTTAATGAAAAGGGCACCCGCTTTTTAAGTTCGCGCGGGAAATCTTTCTAAACTTGCTTGATTCGTGTGAAAATTTAAAGCGGACACAGCTTGTAACAAAGCCGTGTCCGCTTTTTGGTTAAATAGTCGTTATTTTTATTCAAGGCAATAATAGATTATGATTTCGGGTAGAAAAGCTACTAAACGACAAATTTCGCTAATTAATAAACGCCGGTTTTTGATTCCGGTGTCATTTCTTTTATTATCTTTTGTTTTAATGATTTTACCTTTAGAAGGATTCGTCACTTCCGTCAAAACATTACTTTCCTATGTTTTTATTCCGCAAGTGCGGTTGGCCCATGGCACTGTTAAATATGCCGAAGGAGTACACCAAACTGTGCGGGAGTTGCTAGATGCACATGAGGAAAACCATCGCCTCAAGCAACAAATAGAAATGTCTCGCTTGTTAACAACGCAAGCTGAAACAGTATTTAAAGAAAACGAGCGTTTAACCGCTGCATTAAATTTGCAACCGGTTACTCCGTGGAAGGGCGTTTGGGCAAAAGTTGCATATCGCGAGCCCAGCCAGTGGAATACAGTAATCATAGACAAGGGGACAGCAGATGGCGTTGAAGAACGTAGTGCGGTTCTTTCTGTAGAGCAAGGGCAGGAAGGCCTGGCTGGGATAGTGGTAGAAGCAACGGAAAATACGGCCAAAGTATTGTTAGTCCGTGATGAAGATTTTTCTGCTGCCGTCACTTTGGAACAAGGACAAGAGGAAGGCCTTTTGGTAGGAGGCGGCTCACAGGCTGTCCAAATTAAATATTTACCGTTGGTGGCCCAAATTGCTAAAGGAGACCGCGTATTTACTTCGTCCACCAGCAGCATTTTCCCCGCGGGTATTTTAGTAGGGAACGTACGATCCGTGCGAAACGATGCCAGTTTCCCGACGGCACAAACGGTGGAAGTAGATCCGTTGGTGCGTTCGTCCGCGGTCAAGGAAGTCTTTGTCATCTATAGACAGCAGGAGCAAACAGGGTATGTGGAAAGCGTGTAAACTGATTGTTTTATTTGTGATAGCAACGGTATGCCATTGGGGCTTTGCCACAATGTTTTCGTACGGAGGGTTGCATGTCAATTTTATGCTCGTATTTGCCATTGCCTTTTGCGCGTTTGCTCGGTTGGAAATCGGTTATCCGGTCGCGTTTATGTGCGGTTTGTTTTTAGATTTTTTTGGGGCAAAATTATTTGGCAACAATGCATTTTCTTTTACAATTGTCGCAAGTGTAGTTTATGCGTTGCGGCAACGGATCGATTTTAACGGCGCCATACCGCAGATTCTGACGGTATTTTTACTTACTTGTGCGGTAGGGATATTAAACAGTTTATTACTGATCCGTTTTACTTCTTCTTCCATGTGGCCGGGGACGGGCAGCTTGGTAGGAGGAGCTCTGGTGGGGGCGTTGCTGTCCCCGATAGTATTTGCGGTAATCCGATTGTGTTGGAAAGCGACTCCCGACAAACATATATAAGAGCTGGCTATGACCGTTACCAAGATTTTATTTAATATGCGTTTGAAGACGATGATGGTTCTTGCTGCTGTGGCGGGGGCCGTGATTGCTCTTAGGTTAATTGATATCCAAATCTTGCAACATAATGCATATTTACAAATGGCGGAACGTAACCGTACTCAAATCATTTATCAAACGGCTCCGCGCGGCCGTGTATTTACCTCAGATGGAGTGGAAGTGGCCTCTAATGCGCCCTCATTTAGTTTGTATTATCTGGGTAGTAATAAAGATTCTGAATATCTTGCTCGGTTAGCGCATGACTTTGCCCCTCAGTTGCAAGTCACAGAAGAAAAATTATTCCAAACGCTTCAATCCGGGGCGCAAAGCGGTAAAGCAGTTTTGCTGGCAGAAAATCTTTCCACCCGTAGCACAGTATCTCTACAAGAATTGCGATTTTATTATCCGGGTATTTATTTGGTTGAAGAAACCAAACGCAATTATCCGTACGGCGTTTTTGCCAGCCACTTATTAGGATATTTGGGCAGCATGGATGATCGTCAATGGCGTAAACGTGATACAAAGTTGGGATATCGCTTGACTAGTAAGATTGGTAAAAACGGGATAGAAAAAAAATACGAACAAGATTTGAAAGGAAAAGATGGGGGTATCTATTTAGAAGTAGATTACCGCGGCCGCGTTAAAAGTATTATTGAAGACAAAAAATGGGCAGCGGGAAGCGATGTATATTTGACATTGGATTTTGCGGTGCAGCAAGCCGCGGAAAACGGCCTGAAAAATTCTTTAACCGGACGCGGGGCCGCAGTAGCATTGGACCCGCGTACAGGGGCTGTGCTGGCATTAGCCAGTGCCCCCGCTTATGATCCGAACGTCTTTGTGCCGTATAGCGATCAACCTATAGAAAATACGGCTAAAAAAATCAACGAATATAATTTGGCTATACAGGGGATTTATCCGCCGGCGTCTACCTTTAAGGTTATTACGGCAGCGGCTGCATTGGAAAGTGGGCTTCTAGATGTAACCCGTAAGGTATATTGTTCAGGTAAATATAACGCAGGATCTCGTATTTTTAAGTGTTGGGGTACGCATGGCCCAGTAGATTTTATGGAAGGGATGGCTCATTCGTGTGACGTGTATTTTTATACCGTAGCAGCGCAAATCGGAGCGGCTCCGATTGAACGGGTACAGCGGATGTTTATGTTTGGTAGACCGACCGGAATTGATTTAGCTGGTGAGAAAGCCGGAAATTTATATGGCCCTACGCGGCGTGCCCGCAATAAAACGTATTGGTTTATTGGCGATACCCTCAATCTTTCCATTGGACAAGGAGAATTGCTGGTAACCCCAATCAAATTGGCTCAATTTGCTGCAGCGTTGGCTAGCCGCGGTAATGTGTACAGACCGTATTATGTAGAAAAAATTGTCAGTAACCAAACAGGAAAGGAACAAATTGTAGGTCGTCCGGAAATTTTACAACATGCTGATTTAAAACCGGAGACGTACGATATGCTTTTTAAAGCGTTGAAATATACGGTAGATAATGGTACTGCCCGTCGGGTAAAGATCAAAGGATTAGATGTATATGCTAAAACCGGTACGGCGCAAAATCCACATGGAGAAGACCACGGTTGGTTTATGGCGTTTGCTGCTCATCCCGGTGAAGAGCCTTCCATTGCAGTGGCGGTATTTGTGGAATTTGGTGAAAGCGGAAGTTCTGCCGCGGGACCTATCGCGCGCGAGATGTTAGAAGCGTATTTTAATAATCCGGCTCATGCTGCCAAAAATAAGACGGAAACGGACTATAACGAACTATTGGTAGGAGAATCAAATGCTCCCTTTTAAGAAAATAAGTACCGGGCGTAGCCGGATGGATTTTATGTTGTTTGGTGCGATGATAGCGTTGGTCGTACTGGGGGCGCTTTGTATTATGTCGGCTGTGAATAGTTATTCGTGGTCCAACCCTATAGTGCGTACACATTTTATAGCGTTGCCAGTGGGATTGATAGCTTTTTTTGTAGGGAAAAGTTTTAATTATCAAATTTATGATGAACAGTGGAAAGCGTTATACGGATTTATCCTACTTTTACTCATCGGAGTTTTGTTGTTTGGTTCTTATCAACGCGGCTCTCGTTCGTGGTTTGTACTTCCTTTTTTCTCTATGCAACCCTCCGAAGTTTGTCGGGTGTGTACTATTTTGATGGCGGCGGCTTTTTTAGACCGCCGAGGACGGCGCATCCGGGAAGTAACTTCCGTATTTTACTTGGGATTGCTGCTGTTACCTATTTTCGGTTTAATTATGATGCAGCCAGACTTTTCTTCGGTAGTAGTAACATTGCCTGCCTTGCTAGTGCTTTTATTTTGTACGGGAGTTAATTTGTTTTATTTGGCGTTAATTGCTCTATTAGCGGGGGTAACCGGTTTTTTTACTATTTCATGGACGTACATTTATCTGCACCCGGAATTATTGGAAATTCCATCCGTCAATATATTTTATGCGTTGGCTCGTAATGGCTGGTATATGGGGGCATTTGCGGCAGGGATGGCCTTGTTAGGATATGGAGCTTGGTGGTTATGCAAACAGCTTCGCATTTATCTGCCGTCTTTTTATTTTGTGTTGGCTACATTAATGGTTTTGGCAGGTTTGGTAGGTGGAATTTTTGTAGAACATCAAATGAAACCGCACCAACGCAAACGGGTAGAAGCTTTTTTGGCTCCTCGGTCGGATCCGCAGGGAGCCGGTTATAATGTGTTGCAAGCACAAATTGCAATGGGAGCCGGTGGTATTATGGGGAAAGGCCTGTTTTCAGGCACGCAATCCCGGTTGGGTTTTGTGCCTGAGCGGCATACCGATTTTATTTTAGCTGTTGTAGGGGAAGAACTTGGCCTGTGGGGCACGTTATGTGTGTTGGGCTTGTATTTTATTATTTTGTGGCGCATTATTGCTGTGGCGTACAGTTCAGGAGATAGGTATGGTTATTTGGTATGCGCCGGAATTTTTGGTATGTTTTTTACATATATGCTGATCAATTACGGGATGCTCATAGGTATTGTCCCGGTAGCAGGAATTCCATTGCCGTTTATTTCATACGGGGGATCCAACTTGGTTTCCAGCCTATGGGCACTGGGAGTGGTTCAATCGGTCTATTCTCGCCGGTTACGAGCATAAAAAGATGATAAACACGCCAAAAATTTATAAAATGCGTATAGTGTTCTGTTGGGAGAATTCGCAGACAGAACATACAAACGTTTTTAACGCGGTACGAAAAATGGTACTCGCCTCCGGGCTACCGTTTGAACCAGCCAAAATCAACAACCATTGGCCGCGGCTGGCATACGGACCGGCCCCCGCTAACGGACAGCGGGCCGAGCGTGAGTATCTGGACATTTATCTGCGTGAATCACGCAGCGAAGCAGAGGTGCGCCAATCCTTGCAAAAGGCCGCCCCGCCAGGGTTGCTTTTTTTACAAGTGATGCGTGTCCCTTATCCGCTGCCTTCCGTGCAGAATCTGGCTGCCGCGGTTAGATACCGGATAAGAGGAGATTTTTCCTCATTTGGTTTATCCGGGCGGAAGAAGATAGAAGAATGGGCTGTTACAGGTCCGACAACCGTTATTTTGCGAGCTGAAAACGGCTTGACTTGCCAGAAAGAGTTGGCGAGTGGGTTGCTTGAAGCACAAACCCTTTCTGCGGATGAAGTGTCTTTGACACTGATGCCCATCAATGGGAAGTGGGTGCCTGCGCAATGGTTTGTAGCTGCTTGGTTGGGATTAGAGATTCCGGCTCAAGATGAAAACTTTACGGTAGAAGGACTCTCTTTTATACGGCAATGTTTTTTTTGGCGGGATTCGCAAGGCGAACTCCACCCAATTTGATCGGGGATTTTTACCCCAAGAGAGGATTTATATATGAGTAAAAGTGTGGAAGGACTTCCGAGTGTGGAAGTATTGGTAAATACATCTTTTGAAGAAACCCGTATTGCTATTCTGGAAGACGGACGGGTCAATGAGTTGTTATGGGAACGCCGCGGAGCGTTAAACATTGTAGGGAATATCTACAAAGGTACTGTGGAAAATGTCCTGCCGGGGATATCCAGCGCATTTTTAAATATTGGATATGAAAAAAATGCTTATTTATACATATCGGACGTCATCGGTGGAGACAAGAAGAATATTGATAAAACACTTCACAAAGGGCAAGAAGTGATGGTTCAAGTAGTGAAAGATGCCATTAGCACTAAAGGGATGAAGGTGACAATGGATGTAACGTTGCCCGGCCGTTATTTGGTATTGACTCCTCATCAAAGTTTTGTGGGGGTGTCTAAACATATTGATGATTCCGAAGCGCGCCATAAATTAAATGAAATTATGCAAGAATTGGCAGCCAAACATCTCAATGGTATGGGGTGTATCGTTCGCACGGAAGCCGAAGAAGCTACTAAAGAAGAGCTGGAACGGGAAGTGAAATATCTATACCGACAGTGGCAGTCTATTCTGAAAAAATTTGACACTTCGCGTTCTCCCAAACTCTTGCACGAAGATATGGATGCCGTTTTACAAGTAGCACGGGATGTTTTATCCGAAAATGCAAAAGTTTACATGTTGGATAATGAAAAAGATTACGAACGCGTCTTGGATTTTGTGGATAAAAACTCACCGGAATTAGTCGATCGTGTGAAACTCTACAAAGGGAAAACTCCGATTTTTGAAGCGTATGATGTAGAGCCGGAAATTGATAACCTGCGCAAAATCAAATTGCCGCTTCCCAACGGTGGGAGTATTATTATCCAAGAAGCCGAATCTCTTTGCGCCATTGATGTTAACACGGGCAAATTTACCGGTAATAAATCTCAAGAAGAAACGGTTACTCAAACAAACATTGAAGCGGCGCGCGAGATTGCTCACCAGTTACGTTTGCGCAATATCGGCGGAATTATTGTAATTGATTTTATTGATATGCGCAAGGCGTCCAGCCGCCACCGTGTAGTGGAAGCTTTAGCACAAGCTGTTCGCGGGGACCGTGCTAAAATCCGTATCTTGCCGATTACACGGTTGGGACTTGTGGAAATGACACGTGAACGCAAACGCGCCAGCACGGGAAGTTTCATCAGCGAAGAATGCCCTCAATGCCACGGCTCCGGGCGGGTGTTATCGGCTGAAAGTATGCGTATTAAAATCCAGCGTGAAATTTACGATTTAACTAACGGGCGTCCCGGTGGCAACCTGCGTGTTGTTTTGCATCCTGTTTTGGCGGATGCTATTAAACAACGGCAAGAAGATATTGAACAAAACATTCACCGCACGCTTAAAATACAAGCAGATCCACAACTGGCGTGGGAAGATTATAAAATCGTATTGGAATAAATCAAATCGTTTCTGTTAGATTGGATTTTGACATATGACAAAACAAATATGGCGTTGTTTGTGGGTGGGGTTGTGTAGTTTGTTTTTGGCCGGCGTAAGTTTTGGCCAAGACAAAATACCATTTTTTGTTTCCGGTAAAAAACAGGGCATGCTCCCTGCCATAGTGCAAAATAATACTACTTATCTGGATATACAGAAAACGGCTCGCAAATTAGGAGCAGATGTCGCGTTTTTTGCCCGTTCTAAACAAGCTAAAATAACCGCTCGCGGTTTTTATGCTATTTTGACGGCTGAACTAGATGAAGTGGTACTCAACGCACAAGCAGTCCGTCTGTCAGCCCCAGTATTGGTAAAAGGGGGAGAGATGTTGGCTCCTGTGGACTTTTTCTTACTTCCACAAATTTCCCAAGCATTAGGAAAGGAAATCTCTTTTTCTCAAGGAGCTTTGCAAGTCGAACGGCCTTTTGGATTAGAGCGTTTGGAAAATGTTTTTTCTGCTGACGAAGGCAGACTCATTTTTCGCCCGCGCCATGCTGTTACTTGGTCTTCCATTACTCCGAATTCTCACTCGGTAGAAGTCACGTTTTCTAACGTGACAATTAAGCGGGATGAGTCTTTTCGTTTTAAAACAGGATTTATTTCTTCAGTTAAGATCTATCAGGAGCGTAACAATGCGGTGCTACGTGTCATGTTAGGCAAGAAGGCCAAGCAATGGAAGGTGGAAGAACAACATGGTAAGATATATTTCCGTGCCGGTACGAAATTAGCTCCATTGGCACCGGCAATCCAACCGCCGCCGGCTAAAATCGCTGTAACAGAAAAGCAACCTGTTTTGCAACAACCTTCTATGTTGACGGAAGAGTCCTCTACAGAGGAATTGTCACCCGCCTCTAAAGAGGTTGTTGTCGCTCCGGTGGAGGTAAAGGTGAAACCGGCTCCGGAATTAACTGTTAAACCCGCCCCTACTCCGGTTATCACGACGGCCCGCAAAAAAATGCGTATCGTGGTGGATCCCGGGCATGGAGGCAAAGACCCAGGGGCTGTTCGCTCCCGCACGCGGGAAAAGGATCTCAATTTGGCAGTATCTAAAGAGTTATACAAGCTACTCAAAAAAGGCGGGTTTGAAGTAAGTATTACGCGCGAGGAAGATGTCTTTATTCCATTATATGATCGCTCCAAACTTTCAAATAAATTTAAGGCGGATTTATTTGTATCTGTGCATACCAATTCTTCCAAGAATCGCAATGCGAACGGATTTGAAGTATATTTCCGTTCCGAAAAAGCTACCGACAAAGAAGCCGCCGAAACTGCCGCTTTGGAAAACGAAGCAATGCAATACGAGGAAGTGCATTATAATTTTGTAGATGCCCTATTGCAGTCTTTGGCTAAAAATGAATATATTAACGAAAGTTCCAAACTGGCCGGTTACGTACGAAACGCGGTGTATAAACAACCTGGTATTGGTATCGGCGTTAACCAAAACAACAGCGTTCGCCAGGCCAATTTTTACGTATTAAAAGGGGTGCAGAGCCCGGCTATTTTGATAGAGATGGGGTATATTAGTAACCAAAAAGACCGCGGGCGTTTGACGCAAAGCGGTGTACAAAAGAAAATGGCCCAGGGAATATATAACGGCATCTACAATTATGCCAAACAAGAAGGTTGGATAAACTGACGATCCCTACGGCAACTTGTAACTGCGGGTCCAGGTGTCTTCGCCGCGGTATGTGCCTTGAATGATTTTTTCGCAATAGGCGCCCTGAGGTAAATTCGCATCAAAAACAAAATTGGCATTGGATTTACGCTCTGAACATACCATGATCGGGTTCTGGAGGATGCCGGAAGTAGGAGTTACAAAGGTGATGTGAAATTCGGCACCCTTGTACTTGCCTTCAATTTTTCCTACGCGCAGAATAGTATATCCTCCGCTGTTTTCAATACCCAAGGACCATTTCCCGTTGGACCGAGTATCTTTTTCAAAGGACAAGAATTTTGTATTTCCTGTCCAAGGGATATTCGCGGCTAATTCATCAAAAGAATTGGCCCAAGTACCGGTAGCTAAATGATGGGATTCATAAGCTTGCCCGACTGATTTAAGCAAGGTAATCGCCTGTACTGCGCGGGAACGCTCCACGGCTTTTTGGTATTGCGGTACCGCAATGGAAGCTAAAATACCGATAATTAAAACCACCACCAATAATTCAATTAAAGTAAATCCGTTTTTCATCTTCTCTCCGGTACATAGGGCCATTGTATCATAATCATGATACCGATTGTTGGATTTTCCAGTTAAATAGTACAATAGACACATGCAAAAGTGTTTTTCTCTTTTTTATGTATTTGCCAAAATAGGTTTGTTCACATTAGGCGGTGGTTATGCTATGCTGCCCTTGATGGAGCAGGAGTTGGTAGATAAACGCAAGTGGCTGACGCGCGCAGATTTTTTGGATACAGTAGCTTTGGCACAAGCGGCACCGGGGATTATGGCGGCTAATGTGGCTATTTTGGTGGGCTACCGGCGTGCGCGTACATGGGGCAGTATTTGTGCCATATCGGGGGCTGTTCTTCCGTCGTTTGTCATTATTTTGCTGATTGCAGTTTTTTTTCGTGCGTACCAGGATAATCCGATCGTTAACCGTCTTTTCAAAGGGATCCGCCCGGCGGTTGTTGCTTTGATTGCGGTGCCGGTATTTCGCTTGGCTAAAACGGCAAATATCGGTTGGAAAACGGTATGGATACCGGTGGCGGTAGCGCTTTTGGTATGGTTACTGAATGTGTCACCTGTTTATATCATTTTAGTTGCGGGAATTGGTGGATATTGGTACGCCGCAAGGCGGGAGAGTAAATGATTTATTTGAGATTATTTATTACTTTCTTTAAGATTGGTCTATTTAATTTTGGCGGCGGATACGCCATGATCTCGTTTTTGCAAAATGAAGTCGTTTTTAAACGCGCCTGGCTCACTACGACGCAATTTACGGATCTTGTAGCAATTAGCCAGGTAACACCCGGTCCGGTCGGTATTAATATGGCCACGTATGCAGGATATACGGCAGTGGGGGACGTGTGGGGATCAGTTATTGCTACAATTGCCCTATGCCTACCGTCCTTGATACTCTTAATTTTACTTGGTAAATGGTTGTATCAACATCAATCTTCTTCGCACATACAAGGCGTGCTCGCAGGTATTCGCCCGGCGGTGGTAGGGTTAATTGCTGCCGCTGCGTTAGTATTGTGTAACAGAGAGAATTTTGTGGATTATAAAAGTATTCTTTTCTTTTTGGTTTCTTTTATTCTTGTATGGACGCGTAAAGCCGGGCCGATTTTGGTGTTGGTGTTAAGTGCGTGCGGCGGAATTTTGATGTATTAAATTTTGCCATAAATAAGTCGTTCCTAACTTTTAAAATCTTTTTATTGAGTTAAAATATATTTTTTACCGACTAAAAACATATTTTTATAATTCTATTGTTAGTTTCTCCTAACTTTTGTATAATAATTATATCACCAGAAAAAGGAGAAAATAATGAAAAAGAAATTCGTTGCATATTTGATAAGTGCTCTCTTGCCGGTTGTTTTTGCCGGGCCGGTTTTGGGGGCATCCGATGATTTAAAAAACCAGGTAGCGCATGCCGCACTCAAAGCGCAATTAGCCCATTCGTCTGCAGATTACGCGGTGAAAACAGTAGCCCATTTTAAAAAAGAAGTGCAGCTTAAGGATCTCATGTTGCGTGCACCGCGCAAGCCGGTCAATCCCAATCAGATTATTTCTGTGTCCTTTGCCCAAAAAGAATGTATGGGCGTGTTGACACGCGGAAGCCAGGTGATCGTGCCGGAAACGTGTATATCCAAAGGGAATTATGAGTTAGATAAAATCGTACTGCAATTTTCTAACGGGCAAACAACGACGGTGGATATCGCGGATATATCCGTAAAGGAAGATATTGCGTGGCTGCGTGTCCCTTCTGCCTATACAAAAAATCTGCCGGGTGTATCTTTTAGAGCAGTAGCGCAAAACAAATCGTTGCAGGACGTTTTTGGGCCGGACATGACAGCACGCTTGAAACAATTTTTTCATGCACGCGGCGTGGTGGAACGCCGTCGTATGCGTCCGGGATTAGTATATAGCAAACCGCATTTGCAGGTGGGCGAACCGCTTTTTTATAAGGGCGAAGTAGTGGCACTCGTTAAAAAGCAAGTATGGTCGTATGGGGGAATTTTTGGCGGCGTATCCGAAAGGGCATTTGCCGTTATTCGTTAATAGGGGAGTTGCGGTCTGTGTTAGCCGCAAGATCTGTGATAAAAACCGCCGGGTTTACGCCCGGCGGTTTAAATTTAATGTTGGTTTTCAGTCGTTTGTGCCGGAGAGGCAGTTTCTTCTTGTATTTCTTCCGGCTCATCTTTGGTAAGCGTGATATGCACCTCTTCAAACACGGCGTCTTTATGTTCGTTGAGCCAACGGCGGTGCAATTTATAATCCGGAGAAAACTGACCCACCAATCCCCAATATTCTTCACCATGATTCATAAATTTAAGGTGGCACAACTCGTGAATGACTAAATAATCTTGTACCACGGGTGGCATTTTAACAATGCGGTAAGAATAATTGATGTTTTTTTGCGAAGAACAACTGGCCCACAACGTGCGCTGGTCTTTTAATACCACACGATTATATTCCACGCCGATTTTTTCCGCCCAGTCTTTTGTCTTTTGCGGTAAGACTTCGGCGGCTTTATCGCGTAACCATTGGGTAACAAGCGCGGAGGGATCTGTATTTTCGTCTGGTAGATACACATGAAAGATACTTCCGTCAAAGGCAACGCCTGCTTCCTGATCGGGAGTGAGGTACGTGCGGGCTTCAAACAAGTCTCCGTTGTAGAGCACCTTATTGGTGGTTGCCGGAGCCGGCGCAGTTCCATCCGTTTG
>CACYBL010000119.1 GCA_902772695.1 uncultured Elusimicrobium sp. | reverse complement strand
GCTCCCCACAACCTAAGTTTGTATGTTACTTCCGAACCGTGTCTGATGTGCCTGGGAGGAATTATGTGGTCCGGCATACGTTCGGTTTATTATGGAGTATCTTCTAAACGGGTAGAAGAGATTACCGGGTTTGATGAAGGATTTAAGCCCGGTTGGTTAGATGAGTTTAAGAAACGCGGCATCACCGTGTACGGAAACATAGAACATCAAGCAGGGGAAGCGGTGTTAATGGCCTACAAAAAAGCAGGTCATAAAATTTACAGACCGACACGCTGAAGATATTATATTCGCCAGCAAATGATTTTTTATTTTCACCCTATATTTTGATAGAATAATAGTTGGTTATGCGTTATATTTTATATTTATTTACAATGGCCCTTTTGTTTGTGGGCGGTATGTTGGTGGGAAATAATTTCTTGCCTGCACGGGATGCTTCTTTGGCCTCTGCAGTATCCGTACCCTCGTTTCCGGCAGAAAATATGATCTTGCAAACCCTCACGCGCGAACAAGCTCAACAAGACATAGAAAAATTACACAATGCGTTGGCGACTTGCCCAGATATTTCCGAAGAAGAAAAAACGCAACTTCTCAACCGGATTTCTTTGCGGCTGGCTATGCAAAATTTTGAATTTAAGAAAACAAAATTAGAATTGGAAATTGCTAAAAACAATAAAGAAAACCGGCCTACCACCCAACTGACACAAGCCAGCAATGAGTATACACAGGCACGGGAGCAAGTGGAAAAATTAGCCGCTGATCTTTTCCCCATGCAGGATAATCCGGCCCAGGCAGGCACTCCCCCTACCGATATCGTCAAGCAAGAAAAACCCAATTAAAAAACCACCTACAACAGGTGGTTTTTAATTTCTAAAACAATTTTACTGACGATTTGTTTCCGCCAGAAGCTGCCTAAACATGGCCCACTCTTTGGCATATACTTGCGCCGCTTCCTGGGGAGTATACGCACTTCGGTAGGTCCAATTTTCTTCTCCTACCGTCCCCGGCGTATTTACGCGGTCTGTCGTACCGATAATATCCTGCCAAGAAAACATGGCAATGGCGGAAGACGAACCCAATACACGGCGCAAAATAGCCCGCTGGGTTTCTTCGTTCCAAGGAACATTGCCATCCGTCTTTTGCGCGGAAATCATTTCCCAAATATTAGCACGTTCATGTTGATCCATTGTTTCCCACCACTCACGCACGGTTTCCGTATCGTGTGTAGAAGTTGTGGCGAGCGACACGGACGGATAATGGCGGGGTTCTCGGTAATATCCGTTATCTTCCCGCTCCCAACGCAACACTTTGTATCCGGGGATTTGCAAATCAACTAACATCCGGCGCACATAATTAGGGATTACCCCCAAATCTTCACCCACGGCCAATTTACCATGCGCTTCATCCAACACCATGCGCAGGAAAGCATATCCGCGGTCAATTTGGTTTTGGTCACCCTGCAAATCAAATTCTCCTTTTGTGTCGTCCGGAGCAAATACATAAGTGCGGAAGAATCCCACTAAATGATCCAAACGGAAAATATCATATAACTCCGTCACACGACGGATTTTACGCCGCCATAAATCCAAATGATGTTGATGTTGATAGGGCCAATCATAAGCGGGTAAACCCCATTTTTGTCCACCTTCGGAAAATTGATCTGCTGGGGCTCCGATTTCCCATCCCAAGCGGTAATTTTCCCGCTCGGACCACACCTCTGCACTGTCCAAATTCGTACCGAAGGGAATATCTCCGAAAATATAGATCCCTTTTTCTTGTGCAAAAGCTTTGGCTACACGCAATTGTCCGTCTAAAATCCATTGGATGTATGCAAAGAACCGGACGTACTCGCGATTATGGGCTTCAAACATATCCACTGCCGTTTTATCAAAACGGCGTAACTCCTCCGGCCATTGCGTCCACGTTTGCCATTGATAAAATTCTTTAAGAGCCCGGAACAGCGCGTAACTACGTAACCACCCGGCTTGTGCGCTTTGATAAGCTTCAAACGCCAAATAACGCGCCGAACGAACACTCTGTTCATGCGCCAAGAAATGCTGATACCCCAACCATAGGGCTTTTAACTTGGCCTGTTTTACCGCCCCAAACGGTGCTTTAGCGGCTTGACGCCACACAGCGATTTGCGCAGCTAACCCATCTATATATTGTCTGGCTGATTCACTTTGGCGGATATCTTCCACCGCATCAATATGGACATATACCGGATCGGTAGCAAAGGCGGACAACGCCGAATATGGGCAAGTAATGCCGGGGGCCGTTTCCTGCAACGGCAGAATCTGAATAATTTTGACTCTCTGTTCGGCAAAAAAACGGGTCCACTCCAAAAGTGAACCAAAATCTCCCACTCCCCAATCGGAATCGGTTTTCATAGCGGAAAGCGGCAACAAAATACCACTCACGCGAGAAGAAAGTAATTGCTGTTGGATGGTCATGTTATTTTTTAGCAATAGCTTCTATTTCTACCGAACTGCCTTTAGCCAACGCCGCCACTTGTACCGTGGTACGTGCAGGCGGATTGGTCTTAAAGAAAGTACTATAAACGGCATTCATCTCCGCAAATTGCGTTAAATCTGTCATAAACACCGTTGTTTTCACCACATTTTTAAGAGAGCAACCGGCTTGTTTTAACAAGTTTTCCAAATTCGTCAAAATAAGTTCGGTTTGCACACGCACATCTCCGTTAAAAATTTCCCCTGTTACAGGGTCAATAGGCACAATGCCCGTGGTAAAAATAAAACCGCCGTCTTCCACCGCCTGAGAATAACAGGCAATATTGGGTGAATTAGTTAAGTTAATTACTTTTTTCATAAATCCTCTTTCGCATAGGGAAAAGCCCTTTTTTATATGGTAGCAAGGCAAGAGATAGCTGTCAAACATTTCGGAAAGATTTTTTGACCACAAGCCCCGGAAACTGCTATAATAAGTCATTGATGTAGCCCGTGTAAAATACAACTAAAAAAAACAGTTGTGCACGAGATTGATTTTTTGATATAATAATTAGGTCGGGTTTAATGAAGTTTGAATAAGCCCCCTATTAGTTGTTTTTGCGCTCGTAGCTCAGTGGTAGAGCATCCGCCTTTTAAGCGGGGGGCCGTGAGTTCGAGTCTCACCGGGCGCACCATGTGCCTTCTTCGTCTATCGGTTAGGACGTCGGATTTTCAATCCGAAAAGAGGAGTTCGATTCTCCTAGAAGGCGTTTTTTTATGTCTTTTTTATCCACACGTACTGTGTGGCTTTTTTATGCCTTCTGTTTTGTTTTTATTACACAAACATGGCACTTTACATCATGTTATATGCCATCCACAAGATATTTATTTAAAAAATTTGCCATAAAAAAACCCCGCCGAAGCGGGGTTTTTGCACTGTAAGCAAATTACAGGTTAGCAGCAGTCGGTTTCGTGCAGGCACCACCAATGCTGGCCAAGGCTACACCGCCGTCAGCAGTGCTACCGTCGTTACAGCAGTAGTTGCCGGTGGACAAGTAACCAATACCGCAGAAGTCGGCACACAAATCAAGACCGTTCTGGTTGGCACCGGTACAAGCCGTTCCGTTAGAACCGTAGTAGCGTTGCAACGTATATTGGTAGTTCACCGTAGAGCCAGAGGTGGCAGCACCAACTTGGCGTTGAGCGGTAGCTGCACCTTCGGTGAAGTCAGTTACGTTAGAACCCAACAAGATGTGGAAACCGTTACCGGTAGAAGTTTTGGTGTAGAACGAAGAACCGGTAGCACCTTTCGGGGCAACGTCTAAGCCACGGAAGTCGGCCACATATTTAGCAACTTGCAAGTATTTGCGTTGTTGCGATTGGGCAATGTTCGCCAACAATGTCACAGCTTCCGACATGCGGGAGCGTTCCACTGCTTTGAAGTATTGCGGCAAGGCCATGGCGGCCAAGATCCCGATGATGAGTACCACCACCAAGAGTTCGATAAGGGTAAACCCTTTATTAGTATTCATAAAACCTCCTACAGTTTTATATACAGAGTTTTGTAACCCACATAGGGGCTACAAGTTTAGTGTAGCAGTAAAAGAGGAAAAAATCAAGACCTATTTTTTACCGACGTAAAAATATCGCCATAAGACAAAGAAGGAAAAGAGTAGAAAACTTAAGAAATGGGAGGTTGCAACTTACTTTTCAAAATTGATACGTTCTTTTTCTACCACCAGGGGGCGCTTTAATACTTGCGTCAGGATAGCACCGATATATTCCCCCAACACACCCAAAAATACAAGTTGTACCGACGCAAAAAACAAAACAGCCAGCAAAATAGGGGCCGTGCCCATGGGGAACTTATCCCAAAAACAAAGCTTAAGTATTAAATAAATACAAGCTACCGTGAAACTAACAACGCCCAACACAAATCCGCTTAAGGCCGCCAAACGGAGAGGGACTTTGGAGTAATTGGTAAAACCAATCATGGCATTATCGTACAAAGTATAAAAATTATTTTTTGTAATTCCGCTTTTGCGGGGTGGTTGGACAAACGGCACAAGCGTCCGAGCGTATCCAAACTCGCACACTAAACCACGCAGGTACGGATACGGATCCGCCAGCCGGCGTAACTCATCCACTACACACTTATCATATAAACCAAAACCGGTACAATTGGGTACTAAATCGGTGCCGGAATCGTTTAATAAATTAAGTAACCAATAATAAATTTTGCGCACTCCGAAAAAAAGTTTGCTTTCATAACTTTGCTGTTTTTGCCCTAACACAACTTTAAAGCCACGTTCCCACTCGGTAATAAACTGACTGATAAGCTCCGGCGGATCCTGCAAATCAGACGCCAGATAGACTACAGCATCCCCGTACGCTTGCAAAATGCCGTAGTACGGGCTACGGATGTGCCCGAAATTACGTGCGTTGGCAATTACTTTTAAGTGTTTATCCTGCGCAGCCAGACGGCGCAGTTCCGCCAGGGTGTTGTCCGTAGAGCCATTATCTAAAATAATCTGTTCGTAATCGTATTTATCTGCCCATTTTGCCATTTCCTTCCGGACGGCTTCATAAAGCGGAGCAACGTTTTCTTGCTCGTTAAAAGCACTGGATACAATAGAGATTTTTTTCATTATTTTCCCCTTCCCCATATGGGATGAGCCGTATAAACACACACGTCATGCAAGAAAAGATTCGGCATACCGTCCTCTTCCGTATGCGTATGCAACGAAGTATGAATAAGATGCATCTGAGAACAAATAGGCATTAAAATAGGAAGCTTAGGATCGGTAGACCAGGCCATCGGAGCTGTTTGTTCCGTAAAAGGAATAAATTCTATTTTTTTATCTTCCGGCACATAAAATTCAAACATAGGAATCAAAGCCGCCTCCGGATAACCGCTACGCTCGTAAGCTACCAACACTTTATCAGCCTTCCGATATTCTATCAAATGGACAAAGGCATCATGCAAGCCCGTATATTCCGGCCAATGTAAATGTTCCTGGCCCCAATAGGCCTTTACCCAACACACCAGCAATATCGGCCACAGAACCAACAACACCCCGTGCCGTTGGCGTAAATGCTCAAAACATTGCGCTAATAATAATAGCAATGCCGGCATAGCAGGCAGGAAATAGCGATCCATCCATAAATTATAACGGAGGGATATCAACGCCACGACCCCCAACAGCAACCCAATTTGTGCTAACGGAAGCACCATATCGGCTTGTTTGAAAAAATCTTTCTTATAAGTAAACCCAAATGACACCAAAGCTACTACCAATCCGTACAAAATAAAAGTAAAAAGCTGCTGGGAACCAAACAAAAAAATTATTATTTCATAAGTAGCTTTCGTTTTGGGTATGGTATACCACCAGGCAGAACTATCCGTATGCATCAGCCCGTTTATCACATAAATTAACCACCCGCTCAGCAACGCAAAGACAACCGCTGTCCCCCAAAAGGCCCAGGCCCGGCCGATTTTATAATAACAGGCATATAAAAACACAACTAATGCCGTGATGAAAAACTCCGCCGTACAAAAATAGTGACTATACGCGCCCAGTAAACCCACCGTAAAGAAAATCAGCCAATCTTTTTTAGAGGGAATTTTCCCCTCGCTAAATTGATGGATAAATCGCAACGCATACAACGAAAACACCGTAGTAGCCAACACTGAAAAGGAATAAGCTCGTACGATAAAAGCATATACCACCAATATAAAAGAACACGCCATCAAAGAAACAAAAATCCATTTTTTCAGGTTGGACCAATACTTGGGGGCACACACCCAAGCCGCCACTACGGCCCCGGCCGCAAATAAAGAACTAAATAAATGCATCCAAAACGATGTAAAAGGGAAAATACGATTCCAACACCACAACATAAAATTAAAAAGCGGCAAATTTATGTCGTAGAGCAACATGTTTTTAAAAGTATAAATGAAAGAAAACTTG
>CACYBL010000118.1 GCA_902772695.1 uncultured Elusimicrobium sp. | reverse complement strand
TCGCGAAGAAACCAAGTGCTTCTGCTTCTTAGCCGGACATGAAAGTTTCGCCGCGGCGGAAGGGGCTATCGGTATTGCCCGCACCGCCAACAAAGTTCGCAAAGAACCCTTGCGCGTTATTTTAAACGGTTTAGGGAAAGATGCGGCGTATATCATTTCCCGCATTAACGGTTTTACTTCCGTGGAAACCGAATATAACTACAAAACAGGCGAGTTAAAAATTGTCAGTGAAAAAGCATTTTCCGACGGAGATCGTGCCAAAGTAAAATGTTACGGTGCTGATGATGTGAACGAAGGTGTAGCCATTATGCGTCATGAAGGCATGGATGTGTCCATCACCGGAAACTCCACCAACCCGACTCGCTTTCAACATCCCGTTGCCGGTACGTACAAAAAATGGGCGACCGAAAACGGAAAAAAGTATTTCTCCGTGGCGTCCGGCGGTGGTACAGGCCGTACCTTACATCCGGACAATATGGCCGCCGGCCCTGCCTCTTACGGTATGACCGACACTATGGGCCGCATGCATAGCGACGCGCAATTTGCGGGTTCGTCCTCTGTGCCGGCTCACGTGGAAATGATGGGTTTAATCGGAATGGGTAATAACCCAATGGTAGGTGCGACGGTAGCGTTAGCTGTAGCTATTGCGCAAGCGAAATAGTTTCGTTGAAACCATAATTAAAACCCCCAAGGAAAATTTTCCTCGGGGGTTTTAAGTTATATAACAAGCTATTTAAAACATACGTTGTTGGTTTTTATAGAAGATACCGTTGACTTGCGTATAGGTGGTATAAACAACTCCTTCACTCATTAGCTTTTCATAAGTTGAGGGGTCTTTTTCGTCAAAGTCATATTTCACGACGCGATTGGTCATTAATTTTATACGGTTATAACCGGCATCAAAATATTTAAAAACATATACTTGTGATTTATTGTCGGAGTTTTGAGAGACTATATACACGCCGTAGATGGTGTTTGGATCGTTTTTGATCAAGCGTATCTCAATGTTGCTTTTCAGGGTATCAGCATATATGATTGTGCTTTCGCCGGATTGAACATAGCCAACTTGATGGGCAATTTCATATACGCCACTTTCGGCCAAAATGGCAGAAATTAACTTTGTATTCGTATCGGCGAAAAACACATCATGATCTAATTTGTATTTCAGATAATTTTGATTAGCACTCATGATATCAGCATCATCAACTTTTTGGCCTTTACCGTCAACCATATAGTTGATTCCGTCTACAGAGATTTGATAATAGCCGTCGATTCTTCTGGTACCTTTAATCGTAGTCCTTTTACTACCACGAGGAAGACAGGGTTTGTTTCCTAGAAAATTTTCTGTTTCCCCTTGTGTGTCTATGGTAAAATTATTTTCGGTATCTATGACTATTGGAGTTAAACAAATAGCTTTCTTTTGTGCCATAAAATCTTTATAATATCCCTCAAAATATAGATGTCCATTTTCGGTAAATAAAGCAATATGTTCCGGAGGGATGTTTGTTTTAGCAGTAGACTGTTTATACGCAGATTGACCGAATTGCTCAAAAGCATTTAGGGCGATCAGCTCAATGTTTGGAATTCGGTGGCTTACAGATTCTAACGGTGGTTGGGCTTCTATTGCCTCCAGAACAGAGGTGGTAAGAGATTCTCTGTTTACTAAATTTTCAGAAGTTTTAGCATGGGTGGTTACGGACATAGAAGCAAGACTTAGCAGTATTGCGGCAGTTGCAATAAATGATTTTTTCATTTTTGTCACTCCTTTTGTTGTGTTTACTACTACTATATTTTTGAGTGTTTCCTGTTAAAGAACAAGGGTCTAAGGGCCCAAAATCATATGGGTCTTTTGACCCTGGCGCAACAGCTCATTTATTTTAGATAATTAAATATATAATTATACATGGAGAGTGAAAATGTTATCAATGGTATTAAAGAGAAGTGGGGTTTTAGTCTTAATGTTAAGTTTGGCTGTTTGTGGTTTTTCACAGGTGTGGCAGCGTGTGCCAAGCGCTTTGCATCAGGAAGTTCCGTTAGCAAGTTCCTTGAAGGAAAACGCGGAACGGTTTATTGTACCTAATCGCAGAATGGGCTATGCTATGTATAGACCCGCATCAGCGGCAGCACAAGCTGCCAAACGAGTTGGTACATCACCCGCATATCCGACCGCATTACGGGTGAGCAAAGCGGTAGCTCCGTACATTTCCAAACGAACAATGGTACGATTGGTAAATGCCAAAATATTGGAACGTTCTTTCCCTGGCTATGAAATTGACTTTCCTTCTTTATGGGAAAAGAGAGAGGAATCTGTGCATGTTAACCCTATCGGTTGGTGGCAAATTATTTTGGAAGAGGTGTATGGTAAAGAACCTATGTTTTGGGGGGCGTTTGTGCCTTCTTTTGCGCTTCTTCAGGAACAATGGAGGATCTCAATGGCAAAAACATACACAGCAGAAGAAGCGTTGCAACAAGCTTATGCTCAGGCCAAGAAAATTAAGTCCGGATTTTTTGTGATTGGGATTAAAGAAAATGAAGATCATTACTCAGATGTTTTAGTTTTGGATGTACGTAATGGCAGGATTATCTCAATTTTGCAAAGTGTGATAGATGTCAGGAGCCAAAAAGAAGCCCCAGAGGAGCCGTTTTCCCGAGACCCGGCGGGGTATCCCACGCGCTTGATAGAAATGTAAGATTTGTTGTAAAAAGCCCTCGTCAGCGAGGGCTTTTTTAGGAAATACTTTTTATTTTAACGCCATATAGCGATAATTCCGACAGCAATTCCTACTCCTAATAGAGTGGCAATAATTTCCACGGTACGTGGAAACATAGAAATATGTTCTCTGGTTAATGTGTTTATTCGTCTTTGCAATACAACAGGGGCGATACACCAAAGTAAGTACCCGCAGATTTTCCAACCGTTTTGTACCGGACAAAACAGACACACTAGTCCGCCTAACCACAAAATGCCCCACCACCAAGCCGGCCACGAAACCGGTTTTTGCAGATATTCGCAAGTGCGGTTGATTAAATCAGTTAATATAAAAAAACTCCAGCATCCGCCCAAAGTGCGCCCTAACACATTGATGGAAGAAACCGGTGCGTTTTCCCGCTTAAATCCACGTTTAATTTGGCCCCATTGACGGTAAAGCCAGTAAAAAGTAAATAATCCGCCGCTTATAATTGTCAGTACAAATTGGGTAAGCGGATGCATAAAATAAAACCGAGATGAAAGCCCCGCTTCTTTTAGTTCTTTGCGGCGTTTTTCTCGTTGGGCGGGGGAAACATAATGCCACCGGCCCATGGTCAGGTTATAAAAAACATATAGGGCCACTAAAACGCCCAACATTTGTAAGAAACGTTCCATACGGTTATTATAAAATATTTTGCCGGTATCCGAAAAGACAAGCACAATGTCTCAAAAATTATTAAAATATAAGTAATCACAATGTATTGCAGGCCGCAAGGTATGATGCAATCCCGCTCAAGCGGGGTTTTTTGTGGAAATTTAATAAGGAAACAATGTAACAATATGACAACGCCTACCCGCCAAGATGTACGAAATGTGGCTATTATCGCCCACGTAGACCACGGCAAGACTACCGTGGTAGATTCTCTACTTAAATTTGCCGGAGAGTTCAAAGTAAAAGAAGACCAAGCACAAGATACGGTGCTGGATTCCAATCCTTTGGAGCGCGAACGCGGTATTACGATTTTAGCCAAATGCACTTCTATTGGTTACAAAGGACACACTATCAACATTGTAGATACCCCCGGACATGCTGATTTCGGCAGTGAAGTGGAACGTGTGCTACGTATGGTAGACGGAGCTATTTTGATGGTAGATGCTGTAGAAGGGCCTATGCCGCAAACGCGTTTCGTGTTGCGTAAGGCATTAGCATTGGGATTGAAACCGATCGTTGTTATTAACAAAATGGACCGTGACCATATCCGCCCCAGCGAAGTAGTGGATGAAGTTTTCAATTTATTTATGGAATTGGGCGCTACGGATGAACAATTGGATTTCCCTATCATCTATGCTTCCGGCCGGGCCGGGTGGGCCAGTTTAAAAATGGAGGAGCAAGGGCATGATATCGCTCCGATTTTAGATACTATTTTGTCCCACGTTCCGGCTCCGGTCGCTATGCCCGATGCCCCCTTGCAAATGCAAGTAACCATGTTGGATTACAATAATTTTTTAGGGCATGTGGGTATCGGCCGTATTTTGGCAGGTCAAATTAATAAGGGTCAAACAGTTGCCTTGATGCATCAGGATGGGAGTGTTACGCAAGCTAAGGCGGCTAAAATTGAACGGTTTTTAGGATTGGGTAAAGTAGAGGTGGAAAGTGCCTCCGCGGGAGATATTGTATCAGTCGCCGGATTGGAAGGGGTAGATGTGGGCGATACTATTTGCCGTCCGGATGCGTTAAATGCATTACCTCCGCTCACCATTGACGAGCCGACTATGTCCATGGATTTTATGGTAAATGATAGCCCGTTCTCCGGCAAAGAGGGTAAATTCGTTACCAGCCGTCACTTAAAAAACCGTTTGGAAAAAGAAGCCCAAACTAACGTGGGTCTCAAAGTGGAACAACTGGAAGGAGAAGGAAAGTTCAAAGTGTATGGCCGCGGAGAGCTGCATTTGACCATCTTGATTGAGAATATGCGCCGCGAAGGTTTTGAGTTGGCTGTGTCTTCTCCCGAAGTGATTTATAAAGAAGAAAACGGTCAAATTTTAGAACCGATGGAATATTTGATTTTAGATATCCGCTCGGAATTTCAAGGTGCGGTATTTACCATGTTGGGCACGCGGGCGGCCAAGTTAGAAAATATGGTTTCCGAAGGGGAAGAACGCTTGCGTTTGGAATATTTAATACCTTCACGGGCGTTATTAGGTTTTAAGAATGAGTTCTTGACGAACACCCGCGGTACAGGTATTATGCACCATAGTTTTCACGGATATTATCCAAAAGTAAATCTGCCGGATTTGCGCCGTAACGGTGTGCTCATTGCCAAAGAAGACGGCGAAACAACGCCTTACGCGCTGTTTGCTCTGGAGAATAACGGCGAGTTATTTTTGGGGCCGGGTGTAAAAGTGTACGCGGGGGAAATTGTAGGGCAAAATGCGCGCTCTAATGATTTAGTAGTTAACCCGTGTAAAGCAAAACATTTAAGTAATATGCGTAGTAAAGCCAGTGATGAATCATACGTGCTTACTCCGCCGCGTGTGATGAGTTTGGAACAAGCGGTGGAATATATTGCGCCGGATGAACTAGCCGAAATAACGCCTACGTCCATCCGTTTGCGTAAGAAAATTTTATCGCATCTGCTGCGTAAACGCACGGAACGTGCTAACGAAGCTGAAGAAGAATAAGATTTACGCAACGTGTGTTTGATTAAAACCACATTTATTCTGTCCGTAGGGATTGGGCTTGACAATACAGGGTTTTTGTATTAGACTTTACGGGGGGGGAGGTTGGGATTCCCCTACTAAATGTGAGGTATGTTCATGAAAAATAAGAAGAAGGCATTTACGCTAACGGAGATGTTGGTAGTTGTCATCATCATAGGTGTTTTAGCTGCCGTAGTGTTGCCGAAGTTTAACAAAATCATAGAGACTCGCAAAACGACGGAAGCCGAAGAAATGATGTCGGCCATCCGCACGGAGCAGGAGCGGCGTTGTACCTTAGGCAAGCATTATACCATGAATCCCAATGCGCTATCGGATATCATGCCTAATACGACTTCCAAAAACTATGATTATGAGTTTGGAACTAACGGTATGTTGGCCACCAGCAAAGGGCATTATACGTATGATTTAAAAATGCCGTCATATGCTGACGGTCGTTTTTGTTGTGATGGTAATGCAAATGGTAATCAATGCAGTAATTTGAATAAAGATTATCCTACCTGCACAGAGTTGCAGTCTCGTGCGGATTTTAAGCGAGATGCAGCGTGTACGGCGGAGCCGTACAATCCGTCTGATCCGCCGGAGCCACCCACTCCACCGGATCCACCGGATCCACCAAATCCACCGGATCCGATAGAATGTCAGGGCGAACCTCAGATGCAAACCCAGACTTGTAAACCGACTGGGTATACTGTGGTGTGCGGAATGAAAACGCGTACACAAGTGTGTGATACTTCCACCGGTCAATGGACGTTTGAAGGCGTGTCGTGGGGTACATGCCAGCCTGTCGACTGCCCCAGACCTTGTGAGGGTAGAGAGCCTTCTGCTTCTGAACAGAATTGTACGTTCGCGGATGTGGGAATTGCGCGTCCCGGTGTTGGTATGCAAATGTGTGGGAAGAAACGAGAGCAATATGAATGTAATTCCCGTACGGGGCAATGGGTCATACTGGGATGGGATACAAGCGCTTGTGTCCATTTCCCGTCAAGATCGCAAGAAAGCAAGCCCTGCTCAGAACTAAATGCTTCGTGTACGGACGGAACTGCTAGACGGACTATTATTAATACATGCGGAGCAGATGATACTGTACACGCCAGTACAGGGGTATGGAACACTTCCGAATGTAAACGTTTTGTGGGATTAGAGTGGGAGCGGATTTATGATCCAGGTGGCGGTGGCGGTGGTTCTGTGGTTGACTGCAATAATCTCCCGGATCCCCCGGAAGGAGCATGTAGTACGGAAGGAGAACAGTGGAGTGGATTTGAGTGCCCATCCGGGAGCAATGCAGTATCTGTAATAATGGAATGTAGGAGACAATATACTTCCTGTATATAGTCAGCTGTATTTGACTTATAAAAACTCCCCGGGGGAAGAATTCCCGGGGAGTTTTTATAGATTATTCCTTAATGTATTTTCCGTCATTTGACAAACCATACCCGTATGATAGAGTATGTTGGAAGTTATAGTGGTTTTTAGTTAAAAAATTTCATCCAGCCCTAATTTGGTTAATAATCCGTCCAATAATCCGGAAGGTTTTGCTTGCGTAACTCCCAGGGCTTGTCTTTCACGGGCAATGGCATGGGCAACTAGAGCCAAACTGCCGGAATAAGCAGCGTCAGCTGCGTTACCACAATCGGTTACAAGATCCGTTGCTGTTGCCAGTCTGGTTTTACGTACTCCAAAAATTTTCTTGCATGATTTAAGGGCTGCTTTGTCTGCCAATACACCGCAAAGTACCAGTTGACCGGAAGGATGTTGTAAATAAATGAGTGATTGAAGTAACTCTTTTTTTATAGCATATAATAGTTTTGTTTGAGCTTCTTCCAGCACTTCATCCACAATTTCATCTGTGCCGGGCTCATATGTTTTTAATACTTCTTTAGCGGTCTCTAAATCATTTTGCAATAAATCTGCTACAGCTTGAGCCATGCGGTCTTTTCCAAAATCTAGCTCCCAGGCCTCTACCAATGTGCCTTTATGGTACATGAGTGCTGAAGTATGGGTTTGTCCAATATCCAAAAGAAGTGCGCCGTTTTGTTTTTCATCTTCGTTGAGTAACATGTCCCCGGCTGCAATAATTGAAGGCAAAATTTGAAATTCATTACAACCGCAATTACTAAGTACAGTAGTAAAAGTTTTTAAATGGGTAGCCAAGGCCAGGGACAAAAATGTTTCCACTTCCAACGTGCATCCGCTCATTCCGCGGGGGTTGGTAATGCCGATATTCCCATCTACGGTGTATGATTGTGGAAATACGTCTATTACTTCTAAAGTATCACTTAAGTGGGTAGGAATAGAATTATGCAAGGCGGCTTCTATATCACGTGTGCCTATAATTCGGTTGCGTGACGAAACCGACTCAAAACCGCTGGACCGTTTAAAAGAAAGAAACTTTCCCCGTAATCCGATAACAACAGATACAGAATTGGAGGCATAACTTCCTATTTCATCCAGTACGGCTGTTAGTTCCCGGGTGGCACCATCCATATCCCGCACTAATGCCCCACAAAAGGATTTGCACGGTTTACGCAAAGCATGACGCAGGCGCAACGTGTCCGTCTCCTCATCCAGTACGGCCAATGCGGCGATTAATTCATTGCCATAAAAATCAAGGGATAGTAACTCGCGGGTCATAAGAACTCCTGTTCTATTTTATCAAATTTCACCAAAAGTCAACTTTGTATAGGGCAGGGAAAAAATCGGACAAAATAAAAAATATCTATCTCCGTCTAAAAAAGATATTTTTTATTTACGACCGTCGGAATCAGACGGAAATAATTTAGTAAAATATACATCATGATAGATATTCAAAACCTTTCCTTTCACTTTGGGTTGCGTACATTGTTTGAAGACACTTCCGTAATGATCCAGGATGGGCAAAAGGTGGGGCTTGTCGGCCCCAACGGGTGCGGAAAGAGTACGCTTTTTAAGTTGATAGAGGGTAAATTTTCACCGGATGGCGGTAAAATAGTGATTTCTCGCGGTAGCCAGTTGGTATCG
>CACYBL010000117.1 GCA_902772695.1 uncultured Elusimicrobium sp. | reverse complement strand
TCGGTCGCTTTCATTTTGGCCCGTTGTTCCTTTTGTGCCTTGAGGAACTCACCTCTCTTTTCGGCCATTACCGGCCGTTCATCTTTCGGTCCACTGGCGGCTTCTTTTTCCGCCGCAAAGGCGGGAACGAACAATACGCCAGCCAACAATACCAGCATAAGTTTCTTTGTCATACATTTCCTCCTAAAAATAAGTTTCCATATCGGTTAATTCTTGTGCAAACGCTGTGTACTCATCCTCCACGTTGCTATTCACATACGCAACCAATTCGTGCGCATTAAATGCCGGAGCCGCGGGCAAAAAAGTCATTAAACACACCCCGGCACAAACAGCTGCTACTGCCGTTGCCGTCCACATCATCTTACACTGTGCCCAAATAGACTTTTTACGCGTCGTACAGGAAAACAATTTGTCCACCACCCGTTGGGGAGCAGCCGGAGGCGTTAGACTTTCGTTTAGTTTAGCCAAGAATTTGAGCTCCTCTTGGCAATTCGGGCATGTTTTCAAATGCGCCTCAAAAGCATTTTTTTGGGCAGCTGACAAATCGCCTTGCGCATACAATAACACATCTTCACACGGTTTCATATATTTCCTCTTGGGCAGGTTGTTGCTGCGCCAATAACTGTTTAATTTTATTAATTCCACGGTGACAATCCGCCAGCACAGTTCCCAGCGGTCTGCCAACCGTATCGGCAATTTCTTGAAATGAAAGATATTGCCGTAAATAAATTACTTCTTTCTGACGAGGCGGCAATTTTTCTATCGCTTGCCGAATTGTTTCCTGGAATTCCTGCCAACGGAGTTCCTCTAACACCGGGCGGGAATTATCCGGTAACATGTCCTGCAAAAAAGCATTCCCTTCATCATCCGTCTGATCTAGCGAAGCGGTGTTTTTGTGGTCACGAACATAGTTAAACACTTTATTACGCGCCGTTAAAAACAACCACGCTTTTAATTTACCTTGCCGCTTATACGTCCGGGCGTGTTTGAAAAGTGAAAGGAACACATCCTGGAACAAATCATCGGTCGTTCCCTCATCTTTTACCAGCGAAAGAATATATTGGTACAACGGGTTCTTATACCGCAGTACTAATTCCTCAAACGCCTCATTATTCCCCTGACAAAACAAATCAAGCAATTCGTCATCAGTTTGGTTTAAAAGTATTGGATCCATAAATATGTAACCCATAAATATCAATTTTTATTGCACTTTTATTGTATCAAGTTTTTTTAAGAGTCCTATAGTGCATTAGGCCCTTTGGCCCTTTCGCTCTATATTAAATTTATTTTAGAATCTCATATATGAACCTTGTCTACGGGAAAAAATTCATTGCGAGTTTGATTATTACTACACTACTCACCAGTGCTTTACAAGCACAGACTTCTCCTTTCCCTAGAACATTCCGCCTAAGAAAACCCAATAATCCCTCCGTGGCAACTGCGTTGGCAAGATATAGCTCGCAATTTGCAGTGCCGGCCATTGTACCCGTCGGAACACGATATACCGGCCGAATGTATCAACAAGTGTTTGCTAAAGCCCAACATACTCATCTTACTGAGCAGCAAAATAAATTATTATTCGGGCGGGCAAACGTATCTTCCTTAAAAGATTTACCCCAAGCGCGGTTTTTTTGGCACGAAGACGCCAAGAACTTAGCGGATCAAGTTTTAGCTTATCCACACCAAATTTCTACAAACACATTAAACAATCTGATTGCAGATATTTCAGGTATCGGAATTTTCGGTAGCCAAGAAGAGGATGTTCCTTTTTTATTACGTCTACATCAACAACTAATCTCTACATCGGCAGCTCCGTATCTGACGACTGCGGTGGCCCGCGCATTGTTGCGACTAAATGCTTATGAGGCCGTCAGACAACTTGCTTATACGACCCCCGGCAATACGGAATTATGGCAAGAAATAAATACTTATATCCAACAACATCAATTACCTTGCCAACCATTAGAATTTCAAGAAGAAACATCCAACAAGGTGTCTCATAAACAATCGCTGGACAGAAGAATCGTTTTTCGGGCAGAAGATCCATCCGCGGACACCACTTCTTGGTATATGCAATTAGGTGACGATTTTGTACTCCAACCTCCGGATGAACAAAGCTTATTACCCAGAACTTCTTTACCGGAAACACCGCCTTTGCAAATACTCCCGTCGATTCATGAGCCGACAGAGCTCTTTTTAGCTCCACCAAATACACCTTTCAATGGGTTGTTAAATTCACAACTTTTAACAACACCAAACCCAAGCCATCGGATCCCATTGGCTCCAAACAAGCCGGGCTTTTCTCTTACTATTTCGTCGCCTGCGGCTACTGCCGCCGATTCCACGTGGTGGCAACGTGCCGGCTTATATATGTCGTCTTTTGTCGTGGGATTAGAAATCGGGCAGCCCATTATCGCCACATTGGGAGAAACTTTTCAACTTTCTTTATCAAAAAACATTCTGGTATCTGCCGCCACCTTTTTACCTTATTCCTTGGGAGCATTCGGAGCGGATTGGATTAAGCGCAAAATGGGCAAGAAGGCCTGCCTGAATACAGGGTTAGCCTTGGCAGGAAGTAGTTTTTTAGCAGGTTCACAATTGCTGGGTCTAAACGGACATTTTGCACTTTGGAACCACCCGGACGCTCAATTTTATTCCATATTAGGAACGATTTCATTAGCCAGTTGGGGGGGAACCCTCATTAACTCCTCATTAGGCCCTATCATGAGAGAACTGAGC
>CACYBL010000116.1 GCA_902772695.1 uncultured Elusimicrobium sp. | reverse complement strand
TCAAAGGTAAGACCTTCTTTAGCAAATTTATTTTCCATATTTTATTATAGCATATCCGTAACACTTAAAAAATGCCGGTATGTGTTAGCCGGAGTGATAAAATTATATAATAGTAACAAAGAAGGGGGAAAACATATGGCAGACTACAAAGATTACTACAAAATTTTGGGTGTTAATAAAACAGCATCCGACGCGGAAATTAAGAAGGCCTTCAAAACAATGGCCCGCAAATATCATCCGGATATGCATCCGGAAAGTGAAAAAGCCACCTGGACCGAAAAGTTTAAAGACTTAAATGAAGCTTACACCGTTTTGTCCGATAAACAGAAACGTACCATCTATGATCAGGTCGGACAGGAAGGATACCAGAATTTTTCCCGCGGGGGTGGAACTTCCCGGGCGCGCAGTGGGGGAAATCCATATCAAAATTATCAGCAATACTCCTATAATAATGCCAATGGATTTAATGGATTTCAAAACGGAGGAGCGCAATTTTCCGGTGGATTTAGCGGCGGAGACTTTAGCGATTTTTTCCAAAGTATTTTTGGCGGTATGGGAGGAGGCCAAGGTTTTGGCGGTTTTAGTGGATTTGGCCAAAATTTTGGTCGTAGTACAGCTTCGGGGCAAGCGGCCGGTGATGTAGAGGCCGAACTGACCTTGAATTTGGAAGATGCTCACCGCGGCGGGAATATGCAATTGACACTTCCCAACGGGCGGACTGTTACTGTTAAGTTACCTGCCGGTGTGGGAGAGGGTAAAAAAATTAAATTAAAAGGAATGGGAAATCCGACCCGCAACGGAAACGGAGATTTGTATTTGATTATCAAAATTCGTCCGCATGCTATGTATCGTTTGGAAGGGGAAGATTTACATATCCCCGTTACTGTAATGCCATGGACTGCGGCCTTGGGCGGAACCATTTTTGTGCCGACGTTAGATGGCCCCGTTAAAGTAAAAGTGCCGACTGGAACACATAATGGTAAAAAATTGAAATTAAGTGGGAAAGGATTAAGTGCCAAGGGGAGCTTGTACGTGACGTTGACAATAGATATTCCGCGTACGCTCTCTAAAGAACAAAAAGAATTATTTTCCCGCTTGGCGGCTGCAGAATAAATTTAACTAATCCAAAAAAACGGTCCTAAAAGATGCGAAAGTTTGTACGATATGAAAAGAGGGAGGCGTTATGAGTGAAATCTGTGTAAAATTATTGCCCAATTTAAATACAACAGGTCATTTGGAAGGGAAAGATGGTATTGTTCAGACAGCATTTAACAGCCCGCGGAAAGATATGAATCCGGGGGAACTTTTAGCCAATGCATTAGGGGCGTGTATGTTGACTATGATTGGTTTCCTGGCAGCCCGCCGAGGCGAAAAGATAGATGGGACAGAAGTGTCGGTAGTTCCTTCTTTTGATGAAAAACATACCCGTATCACGGCTTTTGCATTGACATTTCGTTTTCCGGAAGGGCTTTCTCAGGCACAGAAAGATTTTTATGCCAAAGTAGCTGAGACTTGCCCGGTGCATAATAGTTTAAGAGGGGATATCACTTATAAAGTAACTGTTAAATAACGGATGATGGAATCACATATTTAGGCACAACCGTTTAGGTTGTGCCTTTTTGTGTGGCAAATTTTACAGCTGTAAAATAAATTATTTCCAGCTGTTCTTTTTGGGTTGCTTGTTATCGGAAAAATCCCAAACGCTTGACTTTATTTTTTTTTGATATGTTCTTTATATATATTCATTCCGTAGGGAGGTATTTGTGAAAAATGAAGATGTAATTAAACACGGTTTTACTCTTATTGAACTGCTTGTGGTTGTTTTAATAATTGGTATATTAGCGGCCGTTGCTGTTCCTCAATATAAGAGGGCGGTAGACAAAGTAAAATTTATGCATGTGTCCGCGATTGCAGATGCAGTTTATAAAGCACAAGAAGTTTTTAAACTGGCCAATGGATATTACACAACGGATTTTAATGAATTATCAATAGATATTCCCAGTGATTATTCGGAACGTACTACTTCTGATGGACGGGTGTATAGTAAAATTTTTTACAGTGGGAATGGAAAGGTGGAATGTCTGTTGACTACGGAACCTGCCCGCCTGGACTCGCCTCATGTAACTTGTTATATGTGGTCTTCCGGACTTCCAAAATATACCATTAGGTATGGCCGAGAAGGTGCTCCTCATGGTTGTGTCAGTGATCCTGGGAATAACGCGCAGGAAAAATTTTGTGAGCGTATTACCGGAAGTGTCAAATCGGATGGATTTGCCTGGGTAAATAGTTGGATATGGGTCTTTAAGTAAAAATAGCAGACAAAGTGGCATGCTTAGGGATGTCCTAAAGCCGGTACCGGTGTGTATTTGTTTTCGGTTCATTTTTCCAAAATAAAAACTGCCTTTCGGCAGTTTTTGTTTTATAAAAATGGTCGGGGCGGCGGGATTCGAACCCACGACCTCACGGTCCCGAACCGTGCGCGCTACCATCTGCGCTACGCCCCGTAAATTATACTGACAATTTTAAATGGTCGGGAAGGCGGGAATCGAACCCGCGATCTCTCGCACCCCAAGCGAGCGCTCTACCTCTGAGCCACTCCCCGTAATAGAAAACCGCTTGCGCGATCACTAGTATATTCTATCATTATTTTAATAAATCTTCCAGCGATTCTTTAATTTCTGTCAGAAGTTTAATGTCAGTGCGCGAGCGTGATGCCGTTCCTTCCGTGGGTAAACGATAGTGCTGTAATTGTTTTTTTGCCCCTTCTAACGTTAATTTATGTTTATAGATGAGGTCTTTAATTTTCAAAATGGTATATACATTTTCTTTTGTATATCGTCGGTGTCCGCTTTCTAAACGGATGGGACGGATTAGCCCGAATTCGGCTTCCCAATACCGAACCGAATATTCAGGCACGCCGGTGATGCGTTTGACATCCCCTATAGAAAAATACTCTTTCTGTTCAAGTTCTTCCAGTCCCATGGAATTATTATAGCATTTTGCCGATTTTGTTCGGCAAAAGAGAAGAAGATTTGGAAAGCGGGAAAATTTCACAAGGGCTTGACTTCGTTTTTTTTTTTGCTAACATCTTTCCATCAAGCCAAATGGAGGATATACATGTTAAACGAAAATGGCCGTACGAAGGGTTTTACGCTGATAGAATTGTTGGTGGTCGTACTTATTATTGGGATATTGGCATCCATAGCGTTACCGCAATATC
>CACYBL010000115.1 GCA_902772695.1 uncultured Elusimicrobium sp. | reverse complement strand
TTGTTTGTTATGCAAATATTGGTTTATAACCTGGTGATGTCCGCGCCCGTTTGCGCCAAACACATACGTACACGCGCCAATAGCGCCAAGCGGTTATTGCGCACGGAGACGTCTTCGGCGTTGACCATGACTTCCTTAAAGAAAGTTTCTAACGGGGCTTGGAACGCCGTGCACGTTTTCAAACGGTTTAAATAGCCGTTTTTATCCGCCGTTCGTGGCAAGGAAGCAAGCTGTTTTTCCACGTTTTGCACGGTATCAAATAAGACTTTTTCTGCCGGGAGTTCAAAACGTGTAACGTCAATTTCTGTATTTTTTACATCTGATTTTTTCAAGATGTTATTAACACGTTTTGCGGCTTCCAGCACTGCAGAAAATGCCGTATCGGTTTTGACGGTTTCCAACGCACTGACAAGAGATTCTACTTGCACAAGCGGCATTTCATACCAGTTGGAAACTGCCTCCAACATACCGGCTTGGTGTCCGCGTTGTTCAAGCACCAGGGCTACACGTGCTTTTAAAAACGCGGGGAGTTCTTTTGTTCCCTTATCGGCAGTTTGCGCCGGATATAAAGAGCGTGATTTTTCCACTAGTTCTTTTAATGAAACGGATATATTCTTTTCCAATAGAATACGCACAGCTCCAAACGCTTGGCGGCGCAAAGCAAAGGGGTCTTCACTTCCCGTCGGAATTTGCCCGATTAAAAAGTTGCCTACGAGCGTATCTATTTTTCCGGCCAAACTTACCAACTGCCCCGCTTTATCCGAAGGCAAAACGGAAGTGCTTGTCAGCGGATAGTAAAATTCTTCCATGGCTTTGGCGGCGTTTTTATGGCCTTCCAACGCGGCATATTGCCCGCCCATGTAACCCTGCAATTCCGGGAATTCATAGACGACATGGCTGGCCAAATCGGCATACGCGTGCGAGGCGGCATATTCTACCGTTTCTTTCAATGTACTTTGTCCTGTTTTTTCACACAACCACAAGGCCAACTGTTGCGTACGTTGTGATTTTTCGTACATAGAACCGAGTCCCTCTAAAAACAAAATGTTTTTGAGTTTATTTTTAAAGGTTTCCAGGCCTTCTTTTTTATCATTTTCAAAAAAGAAAACTGCATCAGACAAACGTGCAGACATTACTTTTTTAAATCCGTCGCGCACTTCATTTTGATTGACCGAAATTCCATCGCGCACAGCAATAAAATACGGCTCCAATTCGCCTTTGTTGTTGAGCACCGGAAACATTTTAATTTGCTTTTTTAACACCGTGGTAATCAATTCTTTAGGTAGCGTCAAAAATTTAATTTCAAAGTCTCCGCTAACGGCCACCGGATGTTCGGTAAACCAAACGGTCTCTTCTATTAAATTCTCATCCAGATCTGCCTGATAACCACGAGCTTTGGCTTCATTGGAGACCGTTCTGATAAGGGCATCTTTACGATCCTGCGGCAAAACTAAAATAGGTTGCGGCTGATTGCGTAAAAGTTCGGCATAGGCAGTTCCGTCAGCATTAGCCACTTTAATGGGCTTGCGGCCAAAGGAAGATAGCGGATAAGTATTACGGTTGGAGGTTACACCGGCTACGGTAAATTTAACTATTTTATTGCCATATAAACCGATTAAAGAACGAATCGGCCGCCCATAGCGAAGCCCCGATTGTTCCCAAATCATATTTTTGGCAAATTCCAAACCCGTTACAATTCGGGTAAAAATTTCCGGTAACAATTTGACCGTTTTCTCGCCTTTAATTTTAATTTTTGCGTAGATAAACGGACCTTTGTCTGTTTCCACAACGGTCAGTTTTTCCGGCGCAATTCCGTTTTTCTGTGCAAATCCGGCACTTTGCGGCGTGAAATTTCCGTTAGCATCTTTTAAGAGTTTAGCTGGCGGGCCTTTGACTTCTTTTTGTACGTCAGCGGATTTGTCTGCGATATTGACAATTTCCACTACCAAACGGCGATATGTGCCGAAGGCATGGATACTATCATAGGAAATCCGTTTTTCCGCTAATAAATCAGCGGCCAGTTTTTCCAGTTGGGATAGCGCGGGCGCCATGAAACGCGCCGGCAAATGTTCTACTCCAATTTCTAATAACGCGTTCATTTGGCATCCTCCTCTTTCTTTTCTACGCTTTCCACATACGCTTTGGCACAGGCCTTGGCTAAATTGCGGATTTTGGTAATGTTGTTGGTGCGGTCGGACACGCTAATGGCTCCGCGCGCTTCTAACATATTAAAATAGTGCGACAACTTCATTGTGTTATCGTACGCCGGAAGATAAAGTCCTTTTTTACAAAGTGCTAAACATTCTTCTTCACATTCTTGAATGTAACGGCGCAAATGTTCCACATTAGATTCTTCAAAATAATAGTGCGAAAACTGACGTTCGCCTTCGTGGTGGACATCGCGGTAGGTAACGTTATCGTTCCAACGTACGTCAAAAACGTTGTCCACTTTTTGGCAATACATGGCAATACGTTCTAACCCGTACGTAATTTCTACCGTGATAGGGTTTAACGCATAACCGGCCATGTTTTGAAAATAGGTAAATTGCGTGATTTCCATACCGTCTAGCCAAATTTCCCAGCCGACACCCGAAGCTCCCAACGTGGGGGATTGCCAATCATCTTCAATCCAACGTACGTCATGTTGTTTGGGATCTAACCCAATAGCCTTCAATGAGTTTAAATACATT
>CACYBL010000114.1 GCA_902772695.1 uncultured Elusimicrobium sp. | reverse complement strand
CCAGCAGACGCGTAACCAGGTCAAAAAACAGCTAACCCCCACCGCTAATTAATGCACAATTTGTTACAATATCTTATATGAATTTTGAACGGTTTGTTGCTACGCGTTATCTAACCCGTCGGCAAGGGTTGTTTGCTTTCATCACCACGCTCATCGGTGTGGCCGGAGTTTCTGTCGGAGTAGCAGCCCTGATTACTACATTGTCTGTAATGAACGGTTTTCAAACCGATATCAAAGATAAGATTATCGGTGCCCAGAGCCATATTTTGATTTTCGGGCGAATGACATCGCAATCTTATCCGGAAAAGATGTCCCAAATCCAACAACTTCCGCTTGTAGCAGCTGCCGCACCGCACATTTACGGACAAGGTATTATCACGTATTCCGGGCAAAGTTTGGGGTTGGTAGTGCGCGGGCTAGACCCGGAACAAGAGAAACATATCAACACATTAACTTCTTCGTTAACGGAAGGGACTTTTACCCCTTCTTGGGATAAAGAAGCTCCCCCTCCTTTAGTACTAGGTACGGAACTGGCCGACAGTTTAGGATTGGAAATTAATGATGACGTAGTGTTAATTTCTCCGCAGTCTATTTCCACCGGTGCGGGCATGTTTCCTAAAATGAAAAAATTTCGCATTAGCGGACTCCTTCGCACCGGATACTACGAGTTTGATCATTCTATGGCTTACACGCTTTTACCCCATGCCAGCGACTTCCTGGGATTGAAAGATGGCGTGACCGGTATTGCTGTCAAACTCCACGATATAAACAAAGCGGATGAGGCGGCCGAACAGATTCAGGAAATTGTAGGATATAATTATTCTGTACGTACCTTCGCCCAAATGAATAGTACGCTCTATGCCGCTCTTAAACTGGAAAAAACAATGATGTTTATCATTTTATTTTTAATTATTGGGGTAGCATCACTCAATATTGCCAGCAATCTCATCTTGCTTGGCACAGAGAAATTACGCGATATCGGTATTTTACGTGCGATGGGGGCCAGCCCCAAAGCCATACGTCGGATTTTCATGTGGGAAGCCATGATTATTGCCACTTTGGGCATTGTACTGGGTATTATTTTGGCCGGGCTTTTATGTTGGATTATTGCAACGTTTGATATTGTGGAGCTCCCCGGAGATATTTATTATTTAACAAAAGTACCCGTACGCATAGAATGGTTAGATATTTTGGCAGTAGTGGGCGGCAGCTACTTGATTTGTTTCGTGGCCGGATTATACCCGGCCGCTAAAGCATCACGCGTACACCCGACAGACGCCATACGGTACGGTTAATTATGATAAAACTGGAACACGTCACAAAAATTTACGGACAAGGAGAAGAACATCTTTGTGTACTGGAAGATGTATCGTTAACGTTGCGCCGCGGAAAATTTACCGTACTTTTGGGCCCCAGCGGGTCGGGAAAAAGCACGCTGCTTAATTTGATGGCTATGCTGGACAAACCTACCAGTGGCAAAATTTTTATAGACGGCCAAGAAATTACTTCTTTAAAAAAAGAGTCTGCCCGTTCTGCCCTGCGGCTTAACAAAATAGGATTTGTCTTTCAATTTGACGGTCTATTACCTGAATTTTCACTCGTAGAAAATGTGGATATGCCCGCCAGATTGCGCGGAAAGCCGGATCTTCAAGCTGCCAAACACCTGTTGGATAATTTGGGGCTAGCCGCTATGGCTCATAAGTTACCGGCAGATCTATCCGGCGGCGAGAAACAACGTGCCAGTATCGCCCGTGCTTTACGCAATCATCCACCGCTTTTACTTGCGGACGAACCCACCGGCAATTTAGATGCGGCCCGTAAAGTGCAAGTTTTTGAAGATTTTGCCCGTATGAGCCGGGAACAAAATTTAACCGTAGTGATGGTCACACACGACACACACGCTGCAGATTATGCAGATGATGTATATAATTTAGAGAATCGCAAACTGGTGAAACTGAAATGAAGAGAATAATCTGTTGCGTACTGGTTGCTTTATGTGCCGGACCACTTTTGGCAGAATCATCATCCAAAGGAGCTCCTGCCACTTGGCGATTTTCACCCGTGGCCCGAGAGCTTGATCCAAATACCCGATTGGGTTGGATGTATCTGCGCGGAATCGGAACCAAGCGGAATCCCCGAAAAGCATATCGTCATTTTGAGCAAGCAGCTGAAAACGGAGAAGAGCAAGCCTTGTTCATGCAGGCTTCATTGCTAGCCCGTGGGCGCGGAATTCGCCAAGACATTCCCCGAGCACGTCAAATTTTACTTTCTCTTGTTAAGAACGGTAACCCACACGCAGCCTTTCAACTGGCTGTATGGTGCGAACGGAATTTACCATGCCCCGAAGGTCCGGAGCAACAAGCCCGTTGGCTGGATTACGCGGCCGGAAATGAAGTAGCTCCCGCTGTTTTACGTAAAGGATTACTGTTACAACAAACCCAACCGAAAGCAAGTTTTGCTCTTATCCGACATGCTGCCGAAGAATTACATTTCCGTTGGGGATATTATCAATTAGCCCGTGCTTATGCACAGGGATTGGGAATTGCCCAAGATGCCCCGAAAGCTTTACAATTGATGTTGATAGCCGCAAACGAAAACTTACGGTCAGCACAATTCAAAGTAGCCCAATGGTATGAAGAAGGTTTCGGCACAGAAGTAAACCTGCCACAGGCCTTTTACTGGATGCAGACAGCTGCTCAAAATGGTTTACCACAAGCCCAGTCTCGTTTAGCGCAAATGTATGAACAAGGCGTGGGCACAAACGTAAATATAAAATTAGCCAAAAAGTGGGCTCGGAAAGCTGAAAAATCTGCCCACAAACCTACTTCTAAAAGAGAGGAGCTTTACTTATGGAAATAATTGAAATACGCACCGGAATTACATTGATTTTTTGTTTGGCTGTCGCTTTATTCTTCTTGCATAAATACGCAGCTAATCCTATAAAAAAATTGTTGCTAAAAGCTTCTCAAAATGATCCGGAAGCACAATACAAAATGGGTTTGATGTACTATACCGGTAAACAAATTAAGCGGGATTTTCGCCAGGCATTCATTTGGTTTGAAACAGCCGCACAAAACGGTCAAGTGCGTGCCATGGTAGCATTGGCAGGATTATACAACGCAGGACGCGGATGTGACAAAAACGAGCGGCAAGCTTTTTCCTGGTACAATACAGCTGCTAAAACAAAAGATTTGGAAGCCCGGGTCAATTTGGCTGTTTGCTATTTACAGGGTATTGGTACAACTAAAGATGAAGTGAAAGGTTTCCAAACCATGAAATCTGCCGCAGATGATAAAAGCCCCATTGCTTGCACCTTGCTGGGAGATTTATACTCCAAAGGGCAAGGGACTTCTCCCGATAAAAACCAAGCACTCAAATGCTACATTAAAGCGGCCAAACAGGGAGAGCCTTTTGCCAAGCAACGCCTAAAAGAATTAAAAGAAAAGAAGTAGGTCGCGTTCTCTGCGACACAATTCATCTATCACAGGGCAATTTTGAGTTTGCGCGCTAAAGCGCGGACAATATCCTTATTTCTGGCCGTTTCACCCAGATGCTCAATTCCCAAGAATACGAACTCTTGCGCTTTAACAGTGTCTGGCGTAAACCCGAAAATATCGGCATAATTTAACAATTCCACCAGCTTCATAGCCGCTGTATTATTGCCCGGATTGCGGGCGAAATCAAAAGCCAAAGCTGTTACTTTTTCTGTCACGGCGCCATTGACGTGCTCTCCTAAATTTAATCCCAACGCCTGCACGTCTTCCATTAATTCTTCCAAAGCAGCAATGTTGATATCTGCTGCCCGGATTTCCGCTTTGATATCTTCTGCCAACACAAAAGACGCCACTGTTAAAAAAGTTTGCGGCACCGGAGAACCAATTAATTGCAATCCGCGCACCACCGGGTATTGGGCTTCAAACAGTCGGGTGAATTCTTTATCGGTCTGTGTATCCATATTGCGCAGGGTGCTTTCCATCACCTTGCGACGCACATCATTGAGCATAGAAGAAAGAGGATAAATTTGCCCAAAATGCGCTACAATGCGCGCGTGAACTTCTTCGTATTTCTGGGCCTTAAACAAACCTTCCAACTCATTGAACAAAGCAGAGGCATCTTGCTCGGTGGCGGCTTGGGCGGCACACGTAAAATCAGCCGAACCGTGGCGAAAAACTGCAAAACGAATCTTTTTTTCCAATAGGATAATCGTGGATTTAAGTGTAATTTCTCCCATCCACAACTGGGCTTGAGAATCCGATAATTTACGAGGCGTGAATGACAAAACCTCGCAAGAAAATGCCCGGTGCGGGTTAACGGTCTCGTCGGCGAATAAAGAAATAATATGCTCAAGGGCAATTTTTTCTGCTGTACGAATTTGCGGTTTCACGTACCGTTCGTAAATACGTGCCCCATGCTTAAGATCCTTAATATTACTGGGAGCAAGGGCCAATTTATTTATAAATTCCGGTTCCAAATCTTTTCCCGTTAGACGGCGATTTAATTCTAATGCCCGGGCCGCATATTGCATAATTTGTACTGTTTCCAATCCGCTAATCTCATCAAAAAACCAACCGCAACTGGTGTACATAAACAGCGCATTTTTTTGCATTTCCAACAGCATCAATGCCCCGGGTCGGTCGTTCCAAGCTTTTTCTGTGGCGTGAGTTAAAAAGAAAACATGTTGAGCATCTAAACTACGGTCCATCATTAAATTGATGTAATCATTTCGCGCCGCCCAAGGATCTTTAAAATACTGCCTACCGACCGTATCAAATGTTTTTATCAATTCATCACGTACGAAATCCAATGCTGCCCGCAACGGTCCACGCCATTTTTGGTGCCAACCGGCGTGACCGGCATTACATCCACAATCTGCACGCCAACGCTCTACTCCATGGAAACAGCTCCAAGATGAATT
>CACYBL010000113.1 GCA_902772695.1 uncultured Elusimicrobium sp. | reverse complement strand
GGGTGGCTGAGTGGTCAAAAGCAACGGTCTGTAAAACCGTCGGGCTACGCCCTACATAGGTTCGAATCCTATCCCTACCAAAAATTTAAGGCTCCGTATAACGGGGCCTTAATTTTGTATTGGGCAATATTATTTCCGTTTATGGAATTTTACCCGGGCATAAACCCGTCAAAATTGCTAGAATATCGCTATGTCCAAAACCTCTTTGACCCCGCTGATGACACAATATTATGACGTCCGTTCAAAATATCCCGGGATTATCCTTTTTTTCCGGTTGGGGGATTTTTATGAGATGTTTGATGAACAGGCCAAAGAAGTCAGTGCTCTGTTGGGATTGACGTTAACAGCGCGTAATGGCGTCCCTATGTGTGGCATTCCGTATCATGCGGCGAACAATTATATTGTGCGTTTACTGGCTGCCGGGAAAAAAATCGGCATTTGTGAGCAAACCGGTTCTGCTTCCGATAAGAATACAAAACTTTTTGAACGCCGTGTCACGCGTATTATTACACCGGGAACCGTTGTAGAAGATACCTTGTTGGATGCCAATCAGGCCAATTATTTAGTAAGCATAAGTACTTATCCGGCCGGTTGGGCCTTGGCTTGCGTGGAGGTTTCTACAGGTGAGTTTTGGGCCAATCAAAATGATAACGATCCTTCTTTAACCAATTTGGCAGCCGCACTTGCTACTATCAATCCAGCAGAGATTGTGGGAGATCAAGAGTCTTTATCGGCTTTGAAGCAAAAAGTAGTTTTGCCGGGGACTCTTACTTTAACGGAACAGGAACCGTTTGATGGCAATTATACTACGCCGGCAGAGTGGCCTTCCGTTGGAGCATGGGGCAACAAGCGCAATGCGTTAGCCTGTGCATTACAGATTGTAAAATATCTCAACGTAACGGAACCAAGCTTTAATAAGGTTTTAATTCCTTCTTACCGGGAATTGCAAGATTGTTTACAAATTGATGAGAACGCAGTAGCGGCATTGGAACTTGTAAAGAGCCAAGACGGTAGCCGGCGTGGTAGTTTATGGGCACAGTTAGATCATACCCGTACCGCTATAGGTAGCCGTAAGCTTAAAGAGTGGCTTCTGCATCCGCTTATGGATCCCGGAGAAATTGCCCAACGCCAAAACTGTGTAGAAAATTTTATCCATAATCAATCTGCGTTGGCCGATTTGGGTGCTCTTCTTGAAAATATATCTGATGTGGAGCGCATCATGACGCGTACGGCTACCGGCACGGCTTCTCCGCGCGATTTGGCCGGGTTACGGGCTTCGTTGCTGCATGTGGATGCGCTAGCCCGTTGGTTTGGTACCTATGGAGAAATTGCCCAGCATTTGCGGGATGCTTTTGCTTCGCATGAGAATGTATTGCACGAGATGTCCCGCCTGTTATATGAATCGATAGAAGAAAACCCTCCGTTACGTTTGACGGATGGCTTTGTTATTCGTGCCGGTTATCATGCCGAGCTGGATGAATTACGCTCTCTTAAACAGAATAGCAACGCTCGCATGGAGGAGATCTGTGTACGTGAGCGTGAACACACCGGTATTCCCAATATGAAGGTGGGATACAATTCCGTTTACGGATATTATTTTGAAGTTTCCAAATCGCATTTATCCAAGGTCCCCTATTCATTCGTACGTAAACAGACGCTAGTTAATGCCGAACGGTTTATCACTGAAGAACTCAAACAATTGGAAGATAAAATTTTAAATGCCGAGCAACGTATCATCCGTTTGGAAGGAACGTTGTTTGATGAAATACGCAAAACCCTATCAGCCCAAATTAACCATGTAAAATCATTTGCGCAAATCGTATCGGAATTGGATGTGTATATGTCGTTGGCACTTTGTGCCATGAAAGAAAATTATGTGAAACCAAGGGTGGATAATAGCACCTCTATTTGTTATAAGAAAGGACGTCATCCGTTAGTAGAAGCTACCTTGCCTGCCGGTAGTTTTGTACCTAATTCCCTGGAAATTGGCACCGCCAAGACCCAAATTATGTTAATTACCGGCCCTAATATGGGTGGGAAAAGTGTGTTTTTAAAACAAACGGCTATTATTGTAATTATGGCGCAGATGGGCAGTTTTGTGCCCGCCGAAGAAGCGCATATCGGCATTATAGATAGGATTATGACCCGTATTGGGGCGCATGACGCATTGAGCCGGGGAAATTCCACTTTTATGGTAGAGATGAATGAAGCCGCACATATTTTGGCTTCTCTAACGCCACGCAGTTTGATTTTATTAGATGAGGTCGGCCGCGGCACATCCACTTTTGACGGTATTTCTATTGCATGGGCGATAGTGGAATACCTTTATAAATCGCACGGTGGGCCCAAAGTGTTATTTGCCACGCATTATTTTGAGCTGGTTGATTTGGAAAATAAATATGAAGGCGTGCGAAATTATCACGTGGAAGCCAAAGAATATAAAGATATACAGGGCAAGAGCCAGTTGGCTTTTTTGTATCAGATTTTACCCGGGGCGGCAGATCGTTCGTATGGTATCCATGTGGCCGAAATTGCCGGCTTGCCTGCGGCCTGTACGTTGCGAGCTAAAAAAGTATTAAAAGATTTAGAGGCCAAAAAGGGAACAAAGATCTCTACTAAAGAGAAAGACATGGTTAAAGATTTGTTTTCATCGCCTATCGTAGAAGAAATCAAAATGGCCGATCCTGACAAGCTTTCTCCGATGGCGGCTTTGCAATTAATTTGTGAATGGAAGAAACGTATTAATGAGTAAGATACATGTTTTAGATGAGGAAACTACCGGTAGAATTGCTGCAGGTGAAGTAATAGAGCGGCCATCCGGGGTACTCAAAGAACTCTTGGAAAATGCAGTAGATGCCGGAGCTTCTCATATTCGAGTAGATATTGAGGGGTCGGGTAAGGAACTTATCCGTATCAACGACAATGGTTGCGGTATGGATGAGACCGATCTGCAGGCAAGTGTGCTTCGGCATGCCACGAGTAAAATCCGACAATTTGATGATTTGGAAACTTTACAAACATTCGGCTTCCGCGGAGAAGCCCTTTATTCTGTAGCGGCCGTTTCACGCATGACGTTGACCAGTTGTACAGGAGATGGAGAAGGACATCGATTGGAAATTCATGCCGGCAAAATTATTGCTCAAAGTCCGGCCCCGGCTATACAAGGGACGACTATCGAAATCCGCGATTTGTTTTATAATACCCCGGCTCGTCTCAAATTTTTGAAAAGCGATTCTTATGAAAGAGCATGTTTGCTCAAAGTTGTGGAGGAGAGTGCGCTGGCTAATTTGACTGTTGGATACCGAGTGTATGTTAATGGGCGCGAAGTATATAATTTACCAGCTCAACAAGCGGTTGATAAAGAAGCTGTGATCGCGCGGGCGTGTGTAATTTTGGGCGAGGAAGTAGCAAATAGTCTGTTGTTTGGATCTTTCGAAGACAAGGGGCTTCAACTATTTATTACCCCCAGCGATAAATTGGTGTCGGTACGGGATATGCAATATATTTTTATCAACCGCAGGCCCATTGATTCTAAAACAATTCAACAGGCTATTTATAAAGCGTACCAAAATGTCCGGCCCAAAGACAGACATCCCGCTTTTATCATATATTTGACGCAAAAACCGGCTGAATTTGATGTCAATATTCATCCGCAGAAACGGGACGTTCGCTTTGCTAATGAAAACCAAATTTTTAATTTTATGATGCACGCGGCCGGAGAGGCAATTTCCCAGCATGCACGACCGGTGGAAGTTGGAGAATCGAAAACAATTCCGTTGCCAACGACCGTTCAATTGTCAACGCAAAATATAGTTGAACCCAAAGTACTTGCTGCAGCCAAGTTTGGTGAAATAGTACAGCCATCTTGGGAGAGCAATGGTTCTGCCGTGTTGCGGGAAACCGAAGAACCGATAGATTACGTTTCAAATTCTGCTCAAGATAAAACAGATTCCGGTAAGCCTTTGGTTTCTAAATCCGCGAAGATGGATTTAGTCTACCCCGAGTCGGCCCAACTCCCCTTGCAAGAAAGCGTACCACAATGGTATGAAGGCCCATATCATTATCTGGGGCAATTGCAAAGGAGTTACTTGTTGTTTGAAAACCCACAAGGGCTCGTGATTATTGACCAACATGCGGCACAAGAACG
>CACYBL010000112.1 GCA_902772695.1 uncultured Elusimicrobium sp. | reverse complement strand
TCATTGCGTATAGCCACTTTAAAATCTTCGCTCATTTTGGAGATGTTTTTAGCGAGTTGTTTGCGGCGTTCTTCTGTCATAGATGGTAAGGTAATGCGGATTACTTTACCGTTATTAACGGGACTGGCACCGAGGTCAGCTTGTTGTAATGCTTTATCAATATCGTTTAAAGAACTAATATCCCAGGGTTGAATTTCCAAGGTTTTGGCATCTAAGACATTGATAACAGCCATTTGTTTGATGGGGGTAGGCGTGCCGTAATAATCTACGCGGATATTCTCCAAAAGTCCTGCACTGGCGCGTCCGGTGCGGATGGTGGCTAGGTCTCGTTCTAAGCGTGCGACGTGTTCAGCCATGTCTGTTTTAGTTTTGCTGAGTAAAGCGGTAATTTCTTCCATAGTAACCTCGTAAAATAAAGTCAATTTATTATAGCAATTATTGCAAATGTTGTTGCCGTTGTTGTTCCAACCGGGCATTCAGGGCAGAAAATAATTTTTGTTGTTGGCGGTATTGTTCCAATTTGGTATTTAAAATAGAAAATAGCTCCTTATTAGAAATATTAAGCCAACCGGTATGCAACAAAAAAGCGTTATTTTTTTCAAAATTTTTATCTCTAAAATTTTTTTCCCATTTTTCAGGAGTGATTAAACGAGGTTGGACAGATAGAAGTTGTTCAACATCATTGACTTCAATCCAGATTGCATTTATAGGATGCGGCTTGGGAAGCAACGTACGGATTTCTTGCCAGGGAACGTAAAGTAACGGCATAAGTCTTTCTGTTGCTGAAAACAGATAAATCCCTTTGGTTGTAACGGCGAGTGATAAGTTGTTTCTCGTTTGAATTATGTAGAGAAAAACACAAAAAACAAGCCCGGTAAGCGCACAAACATACCACACAGAGGGGGATAATGCTAAAACCACCAGTACTTGAAGCACTAACCCAACTAGGCATGCTCCCATGACGCCAAACAATTTTACACGGTTTATACCAAAGGTAAGAGGGGTATTGTCTTCCATATTGTTAGTAAATGACAGTTCCGATTTCTTCGCCGCACAAGGCCTTTTTAATATTGCCTTTTTTGTGTAAGTTGAATACTTGGATCGGCAGTTTGTTTTCCATACAAAGTGCGAGGGCGGCGGTGTCCATAAATTGCAATTGTTTGGCAATTGCGTCCGCATAGGAGATTTTATGGATAAGCTTGGCCTCCGGATTTTTACGCGGGTCGCTGTCATACACGCCATCTACTTGAGTGGCTTTTAAGAGCACATTTGCGTTAATTTCGGAAGCGCGCAAAGCCGCGGCACTGTCTGTTGTAAAATATGGATTTCCGGTACCGCCTGCAAAAATTACGATACGTCCTTTTTCCAAATGACGTACGGCTTTACGGCGCACAAACGGTTCCGTAAGTTGATAAATGTTAATGGAAGTCAGCACGCGGGTAGGTACGCCCGCATCTTCAATGGCGGACTGCAGTGCTATGGCATTGATAACAGTAGCCAACATGCCCATATTATCGGAATTGACACGGTCAATTACACCACCGCCGTCGCGTACGCCGCGCCAAATATTTCCACCACCAATAACGATTGTAAGTTCGCAGTGGCTGTGTTTGTAGGCATCTGCAATTTCTACGGCAATTTCTTTGAGTGCTTGCGGATTAATACCGCGCTGCCCCTCATTGATTAAAGCTTCACCGGAGAGTTTTAGTAAAATTCTTTTTTTCTTTGTTTGTTGGCAGGGGGTCATAGCGTGTTCTCCTTACAATGCAATTTCTTTCTATTATTCTAGCACAAAACGAAAGGCCTTTTCTTAAATTCGCTCATTTCAAACGGACTTAAAAAAAAGCCCCTCGGATGAGGGGCTTTTTTTAGAAACGTACAAAGCGCACAACGCTTAATTCGCAACCTAATTTTTTAGATTCTTCTTTTAAATAATCCGCCACGGTTTTCTTGTTATCTTTAATGGTGGGTTGTTCTAAAAGACAGTTATCTTTGGCAAACTTTTTAACTTTTCCGGGGAGCATTTTTTCAATAGCTTCAGCGGGTTTGCCTTCGTTTTGGGCTTGAGTGCGATAGATGTCTAACTCGCGGTCAATTACTTCTTGCGGAATATCTTTGGCATCTACCCAACCGCTTTGCATACCTACGGTGTGCATGGCTAAACCACGGGCAATTTCGGTAGCGGCGGCTTTATCGCAGTTTCCTTTAATGGCAAGTTCCAAGATGGAAGCTTTCTTATTGTCCGAGTGAACATAATACGCCATTACGGAACCGTCGGCCGGGGCCCAGTTGTAAGCACCTTTCAAAGCGGTGTTTTCACCGAATTTCGGGGCACGTTCGGTAATTTGACCTTTGATATATTCATCAGTCATATAGTCCACACCCGGGTGTTTAAGTACATAGTCAGCCAATTCATCAGCTAATTTAATAAAATCATCTGTTTTGGCGACAAAGTCCGTTTCACAACCAAGGTATGCCATGGCAATATTTTTGCCATCAGTTTTTACGCTCACACGCCCTTCTTTTGTGTCACGGTCGGCACGTTTAGCCATAGCGGCTAATCCTTTTTTGCGCAAGTAAACAACGGCTTGTTCCATATCGTTGTTACATTCCATGAGGGCTTTTTTGCAGTCCATCATACCTGCGCCGGTTTTTTCTCTCAAATTTTTGATATCGTCCATTATAGACATTTGTTTCTCCTAAATTAAAGACTCTGCCGGAAAGTTCCCGGTGGGGGAACTTCCCGTGGAAGCAAAATTATTTCGCTTCTTCCGCTTTTTCTTCCTTTTTAGCAGCTGTTTTTTTGGTAGTTGTTTTTTTAGCAGCTGTTGTTTTTTTAGCGGTCGTTTTTTTAGCAGCCGTCGTTTTTTTAGCGGTCGTTTTTTTGGCTTTGGGTTTATCTTCTTTCGCTTTTTCCGATTTGGCTTCTTCAGCAGCAGGCGCTTCTTGGACCGTAGAAACTTCTTCTTGTGCCGGGGCAGGTTCTTCTGCGGAGGCAGCAGCTTCTTGTTCCTCTTTTTCAGCAGCTAACATAGCACTTTCAAATGCTTGGGCCATTACCGGATTTTCCGTAGCAGGAGTTTCTGCTGTGTTCTTATTTTCAGCTTCCGCCCGACCTTCCAAGATGGAATCAGCCATAGCGGCGCAGAACAATTTAATAGAACGTGCCGCATCATCATTACCGGGGACGGGAACGCTAATCATATCCGGATCGGCGTTAGTATCGCAAACGGCTACTACCGGTATGCCTAAAGTGTAAGATTCACGTACGGCACCTGCGGTATCTACCGGATCAATTACGAATACTACATCCGGCAATACTTTCATATCGCGAATGCCGCCCAATAACTTTTGCAAACGTACCATTTCTTTGGTTAAGCGGCTAGCTTCTTTTTTGGAAATGGCTTTAAATACGCCGGAGGATTCCCATTTTTCCAATTCGTTTAAACGTTCTACGGATTTTTTAACGGTTTGGAAGTTTGTAAGCGTTCCGCCGAGCCATTTTTCATGGATGCAATAAGCACCGCAACGGGCGGCTTCGGTTTGGATAGCTTCTTGGGCTTGTTTTTTAGTACCGACGAACAAAAATCTAGCACCTTTTTTGCTTTCTTCTTTTACAAAAGCGCAGGCTTTTTTAAGTTCTTTGGCTGTTTTTTGTAAGTCTAAGATATGGACGCCGTTTCTTTCTCCAAAGATAAACCGGCCCATTTTCGGATTCCAGCGGGAAGTTTGGTGACCGAAGTGTACACCGGCCTCCAACATGGCTTTCATTGATACATTACTCATTATTTATTCTCC
>CACYBL010000111.1 GCA_902772695.1 uncultured Elusimicrobium sp. | reverse complement strand
CACCACTACCAACAATTCTATGAGTGTAAATCCCTTTGTATTTCCATTTTCTTTTACCATGTGTACCCCTCCGCTGGGCCAGATAGAAAGATGGTAGCAAAAAAAACGAAGTCAAGGTTTTTCCTTTTTCTACAAACCACACAAAAACATACAAGTCCGGCGCTTTTGCACACCGGGGAATGACTTTAAAATATGTGTTTATTTAACTCGTTGGCTGATCCGCTCGGCAAGCGATTTGGCAAAGAACAACTGGACTTCATTTAACGATAAATTTCCGACTAGCCGGCGCAGAAATGCTTTGCGCTGCTCCGCCGTTAAATCGGGGCGTAAATCAGCTTTTTCACAAAGAGTATAAAGCTTTTCTACTAAAATTTCTTTTTGGCAATCTGTCGGCGGAGCCGCCAGGCAACTGCCAGCCGTACGCAACGGGACAAAATCCGCCCGGCGGGAAAGCTCGTAACACGTTAAAATGACCGCTTGCGCTAAATTGATAGACGGTTGTTTGGAAACGGTGGGAATATTTAACACGGCTACACACCGTTCGATATCTTCTCCGCTTAAACCGGTTTTTTCGTTACCGAACACAAGGGCAATTTTCCCTTCCGGAGCCGTTTGCAAACGGGTATTTAACACGGGCAAGGTAACAATTTCCTGTTCCAAATGCCGGTTGCGAAGCGCCGTTGCTGCCAAAGAAAAAACCGTATCCGCCAACGCTTCATCTAAGGTTTTGTATTGCACGGCGTTCTGCATAATATCTTCAGCTCCTACCGCGCTGACAGCTTCGCGCCAAGCCACAGCAAACGGATCTACCACCCGTAAATCCGACAATCCGAAATTGGCCATTGCCCGCGCCGCGGCTCCGATATTGTTCGGATCTCGCGGACGAACCAACACCACACAAAAAGATTTCATCTGTTAAGGGCCTCCGCTAAAGACTCGGCAAAAGTAGGATGGGCAAATACAACCTGTTTCATTTGTTCAACAGTCAATCCCGCTTCCAGCGCAACAGCTGCAATTTGGATCAATTCCGAGGCGTGGACCCCAACTAAAGAAGCTCCCACAATCTTCCCGCTAGACGCGTCGCTGATCCATTCGGCATATCCCTCGGTTTGATTTTGGGCCACGGCACGCCCGTTAGCCAACAAAAAGGATTTATGTGTTTTAATTTCCATCCCCTGGGCTTTTGCCTGTTCTTTGGTTAGCCCAATCCCGGCGATTTCCGGTGTGGTATAGATAGCCCGCGCAATTCGTTCGTTGTGATATTGGGCAGGGACTCCACATAAATTACAAGCAGCTACTTCCCCCTGCCGCGTAGCGGCATGCGCTAACTGTAACAGGCCGGTCACATCTCCTGCGGCGTACACATTTTCTTTTAATTGCATGGTCTGCGGATTTACGCGAACGCCCTTTCTATCCCACGTTATTCCAATCCGTTCCAACTGCAAGGCCGTTAGGTCCACCGTGCGTCCGATAGAAGCAAGAACCGTCTCTACCCGCAATTCCTCTCCGTTGGAAAGAATTAGCGAAAATTCATTGGCTATTTTTGTAGCAGCCGTAACATGCACCCCTACATGCAGGGAAATGCCCCTTTTAATAAATTCTTGCGTCAAGATGCGCGAAGCATTTTCCTCTTCTTGCGGCAACAAACGCGATTGCAATTCAATCAGATGTACTTTGACTCCAAAAGCCTGTAGGAAATCGGCCATTTCGCAACCGATTACCCCACCACCAATAACAGCTATATCTTTAGGGAGATGATCCATTTCAAAAAAGTTGGAATTATCATAAATTTGTCCACGCAAGGTATCAAACGGCGCCGGATAAAAAGCTTGGGAACCTGTTGCTAAAATAGCCCCGTCAAACGAAAGCATTTGTTTGCCCGCTGCCGAGCTGACAGAAAGCGTATGCTGATCAATAAAGGAAGCTTCTCCGTTAAGCACGTGGACATTGGCTTTTTTTAATAAAAAAGAAATTCCTTGGGACAGTTTGCGCGTGGCCGCTTGTTGACGGGCTTTTACTTTATCAAAATCACGTAAGGCAAATAATTGTTGTGCCAACTCCACAGCAGAAGGATGCCCCAATTCCCCGGCGGATAAAACGGCTTGGAACCGATGCGCCGCATCTAAAAAGGATTTTGACGGAATACATCCGCGATTTAAACAAACGCCGCCCAATTTATCTTTCTCAATCAACGTAACCTGCACGCCCAATCCGGCTGCTTTGAGTGCCGCAGGATATCCGGCAGGTCCGCCTCCAATGACTACCACATGTTTCATACATCCCCCTCACATACGCGCAGAAACTTTACTACCATTGTAGCATTAAAAACAGTATAATAAGAAAAGCAATTATGACACAACATGTGCAACCTTCACATATCGGCCACCGAAAACGCATCAAACAGCGATTTTATACCGTAGGTCCGGATGCCTTTCTGGATCATGAACTGTTGGAGCTATTGCTTACCTACGCCATTGCGCGTAAAGATACGAAACCCATTGCCTGGGCCCTACTCAAACGTTTCGGTTCCTTAAATAGTGTATTGGATGCGGATGAAACATCTCTACTAGATGTCGAAGGGGTAGGCCCTTACACTGCCCGATTGATTAAGCTAACACGCGGATTACTAAAAAGATACATGCTCACGCAAGTAAAAAAGAATATTCAAATCCGCTCCCCACAACAGGTATTAAACTACTGTAAAGCATCTTTGGCAGATAAAAAAGAAGAATTTTTGGAAGTTATTTTTCTATCTGTGCGCCGTACCGTAATCAACACACGCATTATAGCCACAGGAGAGATTGACCAAGTCGTTGCTTCCCCACGAAAAGTAGTGGAATGGGCCCTCAAAGAAAAGGCTTCCTCCATAATTTTAGTACACAATCATCCTTCCGGAGATGCTTCTCCTTCCACAGAAGATGTCCAGATGACGTTAACCATTATGCAAGCTGCCCAGATATTTGGGATTTCGGTATTGGACCATATTATTATTGCTAAAGGAACATCTTGTAGTTTACGGGCATCCGGTTATTTCTAGTTTTCCCGCGCATACGTATACGCAAATACCCGTTTGGCCCCGGCTGTTTTGAGAGCGACAGCGCATCCCTCTAAAGTAGCCCCGGTAGTAGCCACATCATCTATGAGCAAAATCGTTTTCCCTTTCACCACATCCGGTTGCACACATGAAAACGCATCTGCCATATTCGCCAAACGGGCTTGGCGGCCTAATGTAGTTTGGCTTACCGTATCACGTGTGCGAACTAACGCTTTTTCAACCAATGGTATCCCTGTATTTTGGGCAAAAGAACGCGCCAGCAAAACGCTTTGATTATATCCGCGCTGACGCTCTTTTTTAACAAACAAAGGCACCGGAACGATTATCTCAACGCAAGCCAGTTCAGGATAACGCGAAAAATTTTTTGCCATTTGCCAGCCCATCATTTTTGCCAAATAATCACCATAAGCGTATTTTAAACCGTGGACCAAAGCGCGAGAAGATGTATTAAATATCCAAGCGGAACGAATCACCTGACACTTATATTGTTTGGCTTTGCTTCCTCTACATGACCGGCAATGGGCTCCTCCCGAAGGCAAATTAACCCCACATCGTTGGCAAAACAAGGGACCCGGGCGTGTCAAACCTTTGCTACAAGAAGGACATAAATAATTTTCATTTGTCCAAGACAAATCACACCCGCAACAAACACATGTACGCGGAAAAAATAAATGAAGCAAAAAACGGATTAATCGGGACGGAGAAGATATCATAATTAAAATTGCAAAGTCATGTTAGCCGCTATATTGTAAGCGGTATAATCTTCTGTTTTTACGTAAGCATGTTCCAACAAGGTCAATCCACCCGATAGTGTAAAACGCAAATTCCGTGAAAACTCATAATCTAACGAGGTAGTAACATCATACTTTTTATAGTTATCTTTTACTTCTACTTTAGAACGCCTGTCGGTATAACTTAAATTAGTATTCCAGATTACACGGTTAGTAGCAGAATAAATACGGTTCATAAATGGCAATTTCAAACCATGCGGCAAGTTAAAATCCCAACGCAAATTCAAGCTGGGGGTTGTTTCCGTAGTACTTTGGCTAATCTGCCCCCGGACCAGCCACTTGTCATATGCGCTACGTGTAATTTTAGGAGTCACACGCAATGATTTAATATAGAAAGATGTTTGGGCCGAGAAGTTATCTTCCCGAATCCGTTCCAAACTGATATGGCTACGCAAATCACCTTTATCGGATTCTTTGTGTTGATAATTGAACACCGTATCCAACCGGTTGAGTAACATAAAACGCAAATCTCCGCCGTACTGCGTAGTAGTTTGTTCATCAGTGCCAATGTTAGTTAGTTCCACCCAACTGTAACGTAATTTCAAATTGCTGTTGTTAATGAAACGGCTTGCTAAAAAGAATTTTTCTAAATCAGAAATAGAAAAGGTGATATCCGGTAAAGTCACGCTGGTAGAATCGTAAATAGTACCGGTTTGATCGTTTTTTTGCAAGGTCTTACTAAAGTTATTGATTACCGAAATCGTTTTGAGAGGGGCCGAAATACCAGTTAGCTCGTATTTGGAAAGCGGATTCCACCGTTGTGTAGAGGTAAAGGTGTCACGCAACGTCATGCTCCGGCGGTAACCATACGTTCCCACATCCCTAAAAGCCCGTCTAATCCAAAGTTCCTTACGAGAATCAAATCCACTATTCACATCATTCCAAGCATCCGCATCTTGAATGCGATAACCCGATGAAACTACCAACGTGCTTAATAATTTACTTTTGGGAAGCAAATCGTTTCCATTCAAAGTAAGAGAGACCCCTCCGTCCGCATTACGTGTAACAGTTTTAACTTGACCAATACCCATATCCGCCTCCTGACCGGATGCCGTTTGCGTTTTGCGGGTTAAATTATTATTCTCTACCGTGCTAATGTTATAACTGATTGACGGCGCCAACCACTTGGTTATTTTCCACGTACTATTAAACCCGGCACGCTGTGTTAATGCTTTCGGATAGTGGATACGGGTATCTCCCATTGTTTCATAACGGGTACGATCTTCCGTGCTTTTACTTAAGCTGTACGAGGGAATAAAATTAAAGTTTTTAGTTGGTTGGTACGTAAATTTAACGTTCATCTTATGAGTATTTTCATCTGTATTATAATACGTAGAAGACTCTTGATGACGAATCCGGTCGTAATCCACCGCAGAATCGGTAATGTAATAGCCGGCAGAAATATGTTGGAAAGCTCCTGCCGAATGGGATAACGAGGCCCCATACGTACGACTGTCATCTTTACGTTTCATCAATTGATAATCGGTTTGATTTAACGTATATTCCAAACCAATCCGAGGAAGATTTTCTTTAATAAAATCTCCGCGGATAAACGCTTGTTGCCGTTCCACTTTACCCTTGTCCAAAAGTGAAACTGTATTGTATGTAGAAGAATCCGTTACCAAAGGAGTAATCACTTCGCTGCGCATTAACGTAGCTGACATAGGAAATTCTTTAATACGGTCCACCTTAACAAAATATTCTTCTTCCGTGGTTTCCTGGTTTTTAGCCACAGCCAACGGTGTCTCAAAATTACTATCTTGGTGTTTGTATTTAGCACCCGCGCTTCCCCAACCTTCCCATGTGACCGTCATGTCTCCTTTGTACGCCTCGCCGGTAAGCGTAATAGCGTCTGCCAAGTGAATGACATTCAACCACACCTCACCGGGAGCCGTTACATTTTCTACACCGGCCCGGATCAGACTTACTTCCCGGAAATTAAGTGCTCCTCCCGGGCTACGCACATTTTCTATCGTTACGCCGTAATCTGCGTTGGATGCATTTGCGAAAGAATCCGTAATGCCGTCCCCGTTTGTATCCACCATCTTTACCGCTACAAGCCGCCAACCGTCAAAATCGGCCGGCACGATAATTTTATCGTAATTCGTTTCGGTACCCACTTTTAAATAGAACCGGGCATCCGCATTCGACGCACTACTGTGCAGGAGAAAACGGAATTCCCGATGTTGGGAAAAATCCATACTCTTAAAGTTGCGGTTCACAAAATATTTATCTTCGTTTCCGCCCGGCCTAAATTCCAACCGCAGGGATTGGTCTAACACATTTGCCGAATCTAACGTGCTACGGTAATTATATATAGAACCGTACAGGTAATTAAATACACGTTCTCCATCACCCGGAGCGTTAAAAATCGGTTCATAAGAAGCATTATCCACGTTATTAATACCGGAAGCCGAGAAATCAACTGCATCCAATCCTTCCTGCATATTCCACGAAGTACCCGAAAGTGCCACATGGGCAATTTTGATTTGCCCTTTTGTTTTAGCCCCTTTTTTCAGTGTAATACGCAAATGGCGGACAGCTGTCCATTTGGCTTTTTCAACCGGATCCCCTGTATCAATTTGCAAAGGAGCGGAGAAAGTCTGCCACGTAGTGTTGGATGCTACATTCCCGGGTAATCCGTCGATAGGAGCTCCTTGGAACCCAAAATTCCCTAACAGAGGAATATCTTCATCATCAAATTTTCCGTTGTTATTCAAATCTTGCGTATCAATGCGCCCGTTAGGTTGCGATTCGGGATTGTAAAGGTTGTAAACAAACGGATTATAACGTTCCTGAGTGCCGTCCGGGTTAGTATAGCTCCAACCGATATCCTCGTTAGGAGCCAGACTATTGCGGCAATAAACATCTTCCGTCTTTGGCACGCCGATACCGCATTGGGTAGTCATGCCCCCGCTGCCATCGGAATCTTCGTCAATATTACCAAACGTAAAATTGACTTGCGGCCCGCCATCTTCCCCCAACATGGTTAATTCAAATGACGTTTTTGAAGACAAATCTATCCCGCTTTTACTCAACGGATAAACGATAGATACTTCGTCCCGATCCGAATATATCCCCTCACTACGAGAAAAATCGTAATTGATTACAAGCACTTGTTGTTTATCATTAGCTGTGGCGATAGCATGCGGATTGATTTCCAACGCAGGTAAATCCTGGCTATCCCAATGGACAGCATCTAAAAAGTTAGGCCTTCCATTCGGGTTTGCGGCGATTGTCCAGTCCTTGAAGATCATAGAACCGCCCACCTGCTCATTGGTATCATTCATACTGTCCACCATGGCATAGCCGAACATATTTTGTTTTTTCTGGCTGCGGGCAGCTTCGGCGCTAAAATCCATGGTTACCGGTTCGGCTAATTTGATATCGCGACCTTTTACATCTGCCCCATATACCAACAGCTCTTTACTGTAAGCACCTACTTGGGGGACGGTAGAAGGTTTCTCCCCGCCTTCCTGAATTACAGTAGCCCCCATGATAATTTTGTCAAACAGTTTATAATCCAACCGTCCTCCTAAAACCGAATTATTGGAACTGGAACCGGTGAGCGTATCATACGTAATATCAATAACAGAATTTTCGGTAATCTCATCCCCTTTGTAAAAAGTGATAAAACCGGAAGTGTAGTCAATATAGTAATCGTTATTACGAACAAGCGGGCGGCCGTTTAATTTAACCCGCTCCGACTGCACCACCATATCGGCTTCCACAAAATACGTTTTGACCGTGGATTCGTATTGGATTTTAAAACTGCGGTTAAGTGCGGAAACCGGGGTAGCATTATATAATCCGGGATCATCTGCCATCCGTTGGGCAAGTTCAAAAACGCCTTTATCAAAATCCATGACAATTGTAGTGGGATAAATTTGCTGTGGCGAAGATACGTCTCCCACCGCCTGTCCGTTGGCATCTAAAAGGGCAAGGATGAAATTGCCTTTACCGTTGTCTTGCGTAATGTTTTGCGCACCCACCCAATAAAAAGTTTTCATCTCCAATTTATTAGCTGTTTCGGTAGATGTGCCTTCCCAGGGCTTGTCGTTTTCAGTTTTGATCAGTTTGATTGTATTGGGGGTTGTTCCGAATTCACTTAAAAAGTGTCCTTGTGAGTTGCGGTAATCCACCGCAATGACACTATCAACGGGAATAGAACGCTTAAATGTAATAATTCCACGAGCATAATCTATGGTGTAATCTACCCCGCGGGTCAGCAGTTCAAATTGCGCGGTATAAAGTTGCGTACCTAAATAATCAGTAGCTGTTTTTTCCACCGGCACAAAAGTATGAGAAGTGATATTACTGTTCAAATAAATTTCTTCACTTCCCGGAGATATATTCAAAACATTACTGCGCCAATCGGTAGCCGCAGCAGGGTCCAGGGCCGGATCCCCATGGATATTGGCCCCAAACGTCAAATCATAATACGTCCGCCTAACGTAATCCGTATCTTTAAGCGAAACAATTTCCTGCACGCTGCTACCCACAAATTGCTTTTGTTTACTGGTACCTTTTGTTTGCGAACCAATTAGATAAAGGTTGGCGTTTTTATGCTGCAGGTGCATCTTCGCCCCGAAGAGCTGTTTTTGATAAGTAATTAGATCGGTCTGCGGGAGCGACAAATCAATATCTCCGAATTCCGCCAATTGTACCACTTCCCCGGGTTTACCACGATAAGCGACGGAAACGGTTTTGTCTTCTTCACGTTGGTCATCATAATCAATATCCACAAATACCCGGTCCATAATTTTACCCTGCATTTTAAGTTGCATTTCTTGGTTCATCTGGATATTGCGCTGGTTGGTATTAGAGGTGCTTGCGCTTTTAGAAGCTTCTTTATATTTTTTGCTGGCCATCTTAAAACCCAGCACATAACGTCCCGTTAAGGCAATACTTGTTCCGTAAAGCGGAAGGGAGAGAGTAGGATTCAGTAGCGTTAAATCCGGTATCGGTTCGGGTTCATTATCTAATTTATACGCCCCTTCCACCGACGTAACAGCTTGGCGCCAAAACTCATTGGAATAGTGCAACAAAGCCGCGTCATCTGGCGGATCCTCCAAGACCAGGGCGGCTTCTCTTTTAGCGGCTTGTTCTTCCTCAAAAATTGCGTATTGGTCTTTATCTACTAAATGGTAGGGCAACGTTTGCGCCCCAACGACCGGGGCGAAACCTACCTCCAGTAAGAAAACCAAGGCAACAAACAACCGCAGTATTTTCATAGGACGAAAAAATACCTCATTATTTCATTCTATAATATTTCTGCCCGAACGTTTGAGCAACTCTGCTTTCTTCTGCGGATATTTGGTAAAATGATACTATGCATGTAAGTATTTTCACCCGATATATTGCCAAGAGTTTGCTGACATTCTTTGCTGGAGTGGTCGGAGTGCTTACCTTTGTTATTTTTATGAACCACTTCATCAAAGTGTTAGATATCGCCATGACGTATGGTACCAGTTTCGGGTGGATTGTATCATCTTTACTTAACATTTTGCCGGATGTATTTTGTTTAAGTGCCCCGATGGGCTTTCAAATTGCCATTTTACTAACGTTAACTAACATGAGCGAAAATGGGGAATTGATCGCTTTGCGGGCGGCCGGATTCTCATTTAAAGAAATTGTACGCCCGTTATTGGCGTGCGCTATTGTTCTATCGGTTATTTTAATCGTAATGGGGAATTGGCTGACACCTAAAAGTTACAAACAGTTCATTAACCGTCGCGAGGAAGCCTATAGCAAAATTACCAAAGTTACGCTGGAACCAAAAACCTTTTTGGACCTGGGAGATTGGGATTTGTATTTGGAAGATTTGGATCACTCCACCAATACGGCTCAGCAAATCCACTTGGTTAATAAAAATGATTCAGGATCTTTAAGTACCAAAGTCAACGCCTCCTCCGGACGAATTGTATTAACAGATACGGCCATGGGTTTGCAATTAAAAGACGGCCAAATGCAACGGGTTGACGGGAAAGATCCTTCTTCCATTATTGCAGCCAATTTTGATGATTATACCATGAGCATTTCGCTCATTAAGGCCCGCACGCGCCGTTTACGCGTAGGGGAAATGACCACAACTAAGCTTTTGCGCCGTTTGCGTAAAGACCCGCTTACCCCTGCTTTAATAAATGAATTCCGTTCTGCCATCAGCATGCGTAATGTTTTGGCATTATCTCCATTGATTTTATTATTTGTCAGTTGCCCGATTGGATTTTCCTTAGGGAAGCGCACCAACAAGGGTTGGGGCATGTTGTTTAGCGTAATTATTATTTTCTCATTCTATTTATTGATGACTCTTGGGCTTTCTTTAGGTAAAAAATATGCATGGATTTCGTATCCGGGCCCGTGGCTACCGATACTAGTTGGCTTTTTTGTAGGACGTTGGTTATGGAAAAAACGATTAAACATTTAACCCACATGAGAATGCTTTCCCGTTACATTGCCCGTAAATTTTGGGGACCGTTCCTTTTTGCCATGGGCGTGTTTGCCGCCTTGGTGGTATTAGGAGACACCTTTGAGAAAATGAAAAATTTAGGCAACGGCGTTACAACTTTAGGGGATATTTTATTGTATTCGTCGGTTACTTTCCCTAATTGGTTGGCTACCATCATGCCGGTAGCGTGTTTACTTGGAGCGATTTCCGTAATATCGGAAATGGTAGGGAACGGCGAGTGGACCGCTTGTATAGCGGGCGGATTTGCCCCCCGACAACTATTTAAACCGATCCTTTTATGTGTTTTACTGGTTTCCGGTTTGACTATGCTGATGCAAGAATTCATTGTTCCTCCTCTTAACATAAAAGCTAACTACATTTATTATACCCGTCTCAAACCGAGGGCCAATTATAATCAATATCTGGAAAATAACGTGCTCATTAAAATTTCACCGACGCAAATGCTTTACGCCAAGGAAGTTGACTTAACGAAAGGGGAAATGAGTAAGGTTTCTTTAGATACGTATAATGATGTATGGAACATAGCCGATCAAATAGTTGCCGAAAACATGAGATGGGATGATATCCAAAAGCAATGGGTATTTAACAAGGGAGTACACCGCACTTTTGAAAACGATACCGATACCGTTGAGCAAACTTTTGATACCCATCTTTCTCCGTTGGATATCCGTCCGGATCAAATGTCTGTTGGACGGGTAGAGGAATTGATGGGCATACGGGGATTAACGAAACGTATTAATTTTCATAAGAAAACGGGCATATCCGCTTATTCTGCCGAGACATTACGCCAATCTAAATTGGCAACCCCTTTTGTAACTTTGATTATGTGCCTGCTCGGCATGCCGTTCGCCATAAGCACTCGACGAAAAAGCAAAATTTTGAATATATTAGCTTCCCTGGTCATTGCCTTTACCTTTTGGTGGTTTCTTTCCATGTGCACTTCCATTGGACAAAACGGATACATTAACCCGTATTTGGCAGGATGGGGACCGGTACTCTTGTTTGGCTTAGTGGTATTTTTTGAGTTTAAGTGGCTTAAACTATAAGCTTTTGTGGCAAATAAAACGGCGGTAACATTTGTTACCGCCGTGTATTTTTAGATTGATTTTCTCATTTCCTTTCTACTTTAATTCCACGAAAGGCACGCCATAACACTGCTACCAGGCCAAACAACACGTATAAAGAAAAAACAATAAAAATTACATCT
>CACYBL010000110.1 GCA_902772695.1 uncultured Elusimicrobium sp. | reverse complement strand
AGCCCCTCTTCTTTGGCTATTTGTGCATGAAAGAGCACCTGCAATAGAACATCTCCCAATTCTTCCTTCATGTTTTCGGGATCCTTTTTTTCAATTGCACATACCAATTCTTCGCTTTCCTCCCGTAGATTTTTAATCAAACTTTCGTGCGTTTGCTTTCTATCCCATGGACAACCATTCGGGCCACGTAAAATGGCAAATGTTTCGACCAGTTCTTCAAAAGTGTTTTTCATTTGTAACCTCTTGATAAAAATGCTATACATTTATTATATGAAAAATAAAATCCTTCTTTTTTCTTTTCTCTTTCTATTCCCGTTACTGGTTCAAGCTCAAATAACGGTGGTGCGTATACAAAACGGACAAATTTATTTAGATACTTCTTCTACCAAGAAACCGCTGCAAAAAGGCGCTACTTTTAAAGTCATTTTATCTACCGAGAAGCTTATCAATCCTAAAACAAAAAAAGACTTGGGAATTCTTTACAATTATTCTCCCGAAGGAATTATTACCGAAGTCCAACCGCTTTATGCAATTGGGAAATTGCCGTCTATATCCGGCATTGAAATTGGTCAAGAAGCTGTGGTGGAGAAGATGTCCGATCCTATAGTTTCAACCACTGGCAAAGCTGTTACCAAAGAGGCAGAAACCATCTCTAAACATAAAAAGATTGTGTATGAACCCGTGGAGCAAGAAATTATAAGCATTTCTTCCGCAGATGTCACCGCGCCGGGCGCAGATAATATTATCACACTGGATACAAAAAAAGAAATTGGCGTTTGGAACCGCAAAGGAGAAGAATTAGAAAAAGTTCTTTCGTACCAATTACCCGTCAGAACAACACCGATTTCTCTTTCCGCGGCCCCTCTACGCAGAAACCAAACGGCCGAGCTTTTTGTTGTTGTATATGACAACTACTTGGCGCGCATTTCCACACTTGTGTTGGCGTACGAAAACGGTCAATGGAATTTATTAGAAACGCTCCCTTACTTTGTTAAAGAATTAGGTTGCGGCAAAGATAAACAAATTTGGGGACAACGAGCTTTTGTGATAGCGGACAAACCTGGCAACGCACATGAAATTTTATTTGAAAAAAATAAATTTACAATGACGGGGGCCACCTTAAATACCCAACACAATTGGCTGACGGGACTCAATCTTTTTCCCACAAAAGACGAACAAGATCCTTCGTTGATTTACATCTCCCGTCACGGACGGATCAATCTTAATTTGCCTAACGGAAAAACAACAGAAAATAAAGATTTTTCTGTTGGAGCTCCAAATCGTGTAAAATATAAACAGGAGATTGTAAAATTTTATCCTTCTTTACAAGTAATACAATCTCAAGGCCGCTCCCAAATAGCCGCTGTGGAAAATACCGCCAAATTGGGTTTATTATCTGACTCTTTTGGGAAATACGAGAGTGGAAAAATTCATTTTTTGTCGTTTGAAAAAGGGCGCCTATCCGTCGAAGATACAACCGTTTTGGATGGGTTTGTATACGATACTGCTTGTACCGATACTGCTATCCTGAGCGCCGAAGTTTTACCAGATGGGCAAAGCGCTGTCGTTGAAATTTTAAAATAATTAGGAGAAAATCCAGTGCAATCCACTACTGAAAAGATAAATGTTTTAGATAAGGGTTTTGTCCGCCTGGTAGATTTTATGGGCGGAGACGACCGCGCCGTACAAGCGGCACGTGTTTCTTTCGGAGCTGTGTCAAAAGGAGAGGAGCAAGATAAACGATTGATTAAATACTTAATGCAACATGCACATCACACTCCTTTTGAACATTGTTATTTTCAATTTCATATTTGCTGCCCTATTTATGTGGCCCGTCAGTGGATGCGCCATCGGTGGGGCTCTTACAACGAAGTTAGTGCCCGATACACCGAAGTAAAAGATGAATTTTATATCCCCTCATCCTTCCGCGGGCAAGATACAAAAAACAAACAGGGATCCGTAGCCGATTCTTCTTTAGATAATGAAAAATTACGGAAAATTTATGAAGAAAGCATAGAAGCATCTTATGCCACATATCACAAATTAATTGAAGCAGGCGTAGCGCGAGAAATGGCACGCGGCGTTTTACCAGTATGCCAGTATACACAGTTTTATTGGAGTGTAAACGCCAGAAGCTTATTCAATTTTTTGTGTTTGCGCACCGACAAACACGCCCAACAGGAAATTCGTGTTTATGCTGATGAAATCGCTAAAATTGTAGCGGAAAAAATGCCTTGGTCGTGGGAAGCATTTGAAGCATTACAACGGCAATTACCGTTGGGGTCTGAATAAATAAATTGTAAAAGGGGAAGCATATGAGAATTCTCGGCATCATTATGGCCGGGGGCAAAGGAGAACGCCTCTATCCGCTCACAAAAGACCGCTCAAAACCTTCTGTTCCGTTTGGCGGGAAATATCGTATTGTGGATTTTGTGCTTTCCAATTTTGTCAATTCCGGTATTTTTTCGTCGTACGTATTGGTACAGTATTTGTCACAAAGTTTAATTGAATATTTACGTACTACGTGGCGCTCCGAAGGTATTGTGGCTGATCACTTTCTTACCTGCGTACCGCCACAAATGCGTTTAGGTGAAATTTGGTATCGGGGAACAGCAGATTCCGTGCGCCAAAACATTAACCTCGTCAAAGATTTTTCTCCGGATTTAGTAGCTATCTTCGGGGCAGATCACATCTACCGCATGGATGTGCGGCAAATGATTGATTTTCATTTGAAAAATAAAGCGGATGTAACTGTTGCAGCCAATACTGTTCCCATAGAAGCAGCCAGTGCTTTTGGTGTATTAGGAGTAGATGCCCAGGGCCGCATTACACAATTTGACGAAAAACCGGCTCATCCAAAACCCATTCCGGGGCATCCTAAATCAGCATATGCATCTATGGGCAATTATATTTTTAATGCGGATGTTTTGCTTCAGGTATTACAAAAGCGGTTCTGTGATGTCCCTGCGTTAGATTTCGGTAAACATATCTTGCCTAAAATCTTAAGTGATCATCGCACTTTTGCCTACAATTTCCAAAGTCAAACTCTTCCCGGTGCTAAATCGTACGAAGAGCAAGGATATTGGCGGGACGTAGGTACCATAGAATCTTTTTGGCAGACCAATATGGATCTTCTCGGGCCGAAACCTAAGTTAGATTTGAACAATCCTTCCTGGCCTATCAGCACCACGTTGAATCGTGTTCCACCTACAAAGTTCCTAGGCGGAACTGTAACCAATTCCATGATAGGGGATGGTTGTGTTATTCATCCCAAAGCCAAAATTAAACATTCTGTAATTAGCGATAGTGTATTTATCGGCGAAGGAGCAGAAATTGAAGATTGTGTTATTATGGATAACTGTGAAATCAGAGCCGGAGCAAAATTAAAAAAGGTTATCATGGACCGATATAACAAAGTATCTCCCCGGCAAACTATTGGACACAATATGGAAGCTGATTCACAAAAATACTATATTGATCCTTCCGGAATTGTAGTTATTCCTCGTGGGAAAAGTAAATTCTAGTCATTAGCCGCGCTCACGGCGCGGCTTTTTCTTGGGATATAATGATAAAAAAAATTAAATTAAAAAATCCGGAAGAAATTCTCCTGGCATTAGGAAGCCAAGACCGCAAATTACGCGCCCTTGAACAAAATTTTAAAGTGACCGTTTTTGTGCAGCATGATGAAGAGGGTGGAGCTGTGCTTTCTGTCAAAGGAACAAATTCCCACGTAGATAAGGCTCTAGCTAAACTGCAGAAAGATCTATCATTAGCACAAGAGAAACGTCCCTTAGATCTGGTAAAAGATACACGTCCGTTTGTGGATAACATTATCTTCCGCCCCGAACACGGCCGACCGGTAGAAGCCCGCAGCGAAAATCAAAAAAAATATATTGAAGCTATTTTCTCTAACGATTTAGTTATTTCATCGTGTCCGGCCGGAACCGGAAAAACTTTCCTGGCATGCGCTTGCGCACTACGCGCGCTGGAATTAGGGAAAGTGGAACGAATCATTGTCACGCGGCCTATCGTGGAAGCCGGCGAAAAGCTAGGATTCCTGCCGGGAGATATTGAAGAAAAAGTAGATCCGTACTTACGCCCGATTTATGACGCTTTTTATGCGTTATTAGGACATGAAAAATTTAATGCATTCAAATACAACCACATCCTGGAAATCGTTCCTTTGGCATACATGCGTGGACGCACGTTAGAAAAATCATTTATTATTTTAGACGAAGCGCAAAACACTTTACCCGCCCAAATGAAAATGTTCCTGACGCGGATGGGTATTGGTTCAAAAATAGTAGTCAACGGAGATTTGTCCCAAGTTGATTTGCCCGATAAAACGCAAAGCGGATTGTTGCATGCTTCCGAAGTATTGGCCAAATCCGAAGGGGTGGCATTTATACAGTTCGACACGAAGGATGTTGTACGACATGAACTCGTGAAAAACATCATTGCGGCATACGAGAAGTGGGAAAAGAAACATGCCAAGAAGGTAAAATGAAAGCACATATCTTTTATCAAACCGCTGTTCCACGCTACCTGCGGCGGACCGGATTATTTAAAGCAGCTCTAGTAAAAGGATTAAAACATTTCGCCCGAAAGAATTTAGAAGTTAATGTAATTTTTGTAAGTGAAGAAGAAATTTTGCGCGTCAATAAAACTTTTCTAAATCATCATTATGTAACAGATGTTATTTCGTTCAACCACGAGCTACCTCCTGTATTGCCGCCGGGCGAACCGTGGGCATTCGGCGATATTTTTGTATGTTATTCGGTCGCCCACAAAAATGCCGCGCAATTCGGCCACACCATTTTACAAGAAATGATGATGTATGTAACACACGGGGCGCTGCATCTATCGGGAATGGACGATCATGACCCGAATGACCGTGCGGAAATGGACAGACAAGCTGAAAAAATTATTGCTACTGTACTAAAAACCACGAAATAAAAAACGAAAAAATATAGCTGAAAAAATTTCTCATTAAAAAAGCCCACCTTTTAGGTGGGCTTTTCTTTGCAAAAGAGAATTTATTTGTTATTCACAAATACTCCAGGT
>CACYBL010000109.1 GCA_902772695.1 uncultured Elusimicrobium sp. | reverse complement strand
GCGGCCTTTGCTTTCAACAGCGCCATTCGCCGCAGTGTGGATATTTTGAAACAAACAAACAATCGTTTCTTAATGGAGCGTATCGCCGATTTAAAAGATCTTAGACGAGAAGTATTGTGTCAACTTACCGGTCAACAACGCCGCGCCTTAACCATTCCTCCCGGCAGCATTATAGTAGCAGAGGAATTATTACCCTCGGATGTTTCTGCTTTGCCTGCCCATTGTGCCGGAGTATTATTAGCTGGCAGTTCTCCCACAGCACACGCCTCCATTTTATTACGTAACCGGGCGATCCCGGCCATTGTGCGTGCCGGACACCAAGTACTCTCTATTCAAGCCGCCACTCCCATTTTATTGGATGCGGATGCCGGGAAAGCTTTCCTCCACCCGACAAAACAACAACAGCAAGATTTCGCCAAGCGGCTACGGCACACGGAGGAATTAAATCAGCAAGAAATTGCCAAAGCCCAGGAACCGGCCGTCACACAGGATGGAGTACGGATTTATGTGGAAGGCAATATCGCTAATCCGGAGGAAGCTGCTCGGGTTTATCACGCCGGAGCCGAAGGTGTCGGACTGGTGCGCACCGAATTTTTATTTCATGACCGCCCTTTCGCTCCCACAGAAGAGGAACAACTTGCCGCTTATCAGTCCATTTTAGATGCCATTCCGGGTAAAACCGTAACATTCCGTCTCTTGGATGCCGGTGGGGACAAACCAATGCCTTTTGTGCAGATTGCTCCCGAAGACAATCCCATCTTGGGCATACGCGGAGTACGAGCGTTAAAAGATAATGAATCTTTCTTCCGCACTCAATTGCGTGCTCTTCTACGCTTAAAGCCGCAGGAGAGAGTAAACATCATGCTGCCTATGGTATCCTTTGTCAATGAAATTGTGCAACTGCGCAAAATTTTTCAAGAAGAAGCTTTTTCCTTAGGCGTACCAAAACCTGCCAAATTAGGAATTATGGTAGAAGTTCCTTCAACGGCCCTATTAACCCGAGCATTCGCCCAAGAGGAAACCGATTTTTTCTCTATCGGTACAAATGACTTAACGCAGTACACGTTGGCCATTGATCGTAATCACAAAGATCTAAGTCCATTGGCTGATGCACTCCATCCGGCAGTATTACAATTAATTTCGCTTACCTGCCAAGGAGCAGCCGAATATAAAAAACCCGTTTCCGTATGTGGGGCCTTGGCGGCTGAACCTGCAGCCGTACCGCTTTTAATCGGACTCGGGGTTACCCATTTAGCAGTCAGTGCCGGTTCCATAGCACGGATAAAAGCATTAATTCGGCAACTTAATTTTAAAGTTTGTCAACGTACTGCTCAAGAAGCTTTACGCCTTGATAATGCACAAGCCGTACGAGAGTTGGCCCAAAAATTAATCATGTAGGGTAAAACTATGAAATCTATAAAACGTTATTTTGTTGCGTTGGGAGCCGGACTGGTACAGTTAGGCCGGGCGTTGATGCTTCCGATTGCTGTGTTACCGATTGCCGGGCTTTTACTGCGTCTAGGTCAATCGGATCTGCTCGATATTGCTTTTATATCGGCGGCCGGAAAAGCCGTGTTCGATCAGTTACCGGCTATTTTTGCCGTAGGTGTAGCCATCGGATTCGCTCGCGAAAGCCACGGAGCGGCAGCATTGGCTGCTTTTATCGGATATTTAATCCAATCCGCCGCACTGAAATCGCTAGATGCGAGTATAGACATGGGCGTGTTAGGTGGAATTATAGACGGAATAATTGCCGGATTGTTATACAACCGTTTCCATACTATCAAACTCCCCCCCTATCTGGCTTTCTTCGGAGGGAGACGTTTTGTTCCCATTATAACCGGAATAACTTGTTTACTAGTGGCTGGTGCTGCTTATTTTATTTGGCCACCTATAGGAAAATTAATTAGCGGTCTTGGACAATGGACTATTGATTCTGGCAACATTGGTTTGTTTTTTTATGGTTTCGCCAACCGAATGTTAATTCCGTTGGGGTTACACCATATCTTGAATAATTTAGTCTGGTTTCAATTCGGCGATTTCACGGTAATAAAAGAAGGGGTTAGTGTCGTTGTACACGGAGATTTTACCCGTTTCTTTGAACAAGATCCTTCTGCGGGGGCGTTCATGGCGGGTTTTTTCCCCATTATGATGTTTGGATTGCCCGCCGCTTGTTTGGCTATGATTCATACCGCCAATACCGCCCGTAAAAAAGCCACTGCCGGGTTGTTATTATCCATGGCCCTGACTTCTTTTTTAACCGGGATCACCGAACCCATAGAATTTGCGTTCATATTCCTAGCATTTCCCTTATATGTGCTACATGCGGTATTAACCGGGTTGTCTATGGTCATTATGAACCTACTAAACATCAAACTTGGGTTTACTTTTTCAGCAGGTCTTTTTGACTATTGGATTAGTCATAAATTCGGCACTAATCCGTGGCTACTGATTCCGGTGGGGATGGTGTACGGAATCATTTACTATGCTATTTTCCGCTTTGTAATTATCAAATGGAACCTAAAAACCCCGGGCCGTGAAGATATTTCTGTTGCACAACCGACATCTTCTACCCCGGCTAATGCTTCTTCTCGCGGGCAACAATATGTACAAGCTTTGGGTGGCAAAACAAACATTTCCGTGATAGGTGCTTGTGCAACACGGTTACGTCTTACCGTAGCCGACGTACAACAAGTGGATGATGCTGCCCTAAAACAACTCGGGGCCCGCGGAGTAATCAAAGCTGCTAACGGGCAGGTCCAGGTTGTTATCGGACCCGAAGTTGAATTATTGTTAGATGAAATTAAACCTTACTTGCAATCATAAAATATGCATTTAATTGTTACTAAACAAGATATCGGATTATGGGCAGCCAGTTATATCCATAGACGCATAACGGAATTTTCTCCGTGTTCAACCAAGCCGTTTGTACTCGGATTACCAACGGGTGCAACGGTCTTGTCTATGTACAAATTCTTGCGTGAATTTCATCAACAAGGGAAATTGGATTTTTCTCACCTTGTTACTTTTAATATGGATGAATATGTAGGGCTCTCTCCACAAGATTCACAAAGTTATCATTTTTATATGAAGCAGAATTTGTTTGATTCTGTGAATATTCCTACGCAAAACATACACTTATTGAATGGGTTGGCTGCCGACCTTGATGCTGAATGTAATACTTACGAACAAGCCATCCAAGCTGCCGGCGGAATTGAATTGTTTATAGGTGGCGTTGGACGAAACGGGCATTTGGCATTCAATGAGCCGGGATCCTCATTTACTTCCCGTACCCGCCCCGTTACTTTGGAACCGAATACAAGGCAGGTGAATTCCCGTTTTTTTGACAATGATATTTCCCGTGTGCCTACGCAAGCATTATCTGTCGGTATTGGGACTGTTCTAGATGCTAGGGAATTACTCTTTTTGGCAAACGGAGAACAAAAAGCTCCCGCTGTAGCCCGGTTATCCACAGGAGAAATCACGCCACAATGGCCGATTACCGCCCTAAAAACGCATCCTAATGCTACCTTATTGGTTGATGAAGAGGCAGCTAAACTTCTGACGGGAGAAGTCCGACAACGATTAGAACACGCCAAAAACACCCAACCGGATCAACCCGATTGGAGAATAGAAATCTAAGGAGATGGTATGACCCGTTTCTGCATAAAAAATATTCACTTGGTTACCCGAAATACTATACAACCTAACTGCGGCATTCTTTTGCATGGGAATACCATAGAGCGCGTCTTTCCTATGTCTCAAAAACCTTCTTTGGCAGGAATTCCTTCTTTAGACGGAAACGGGGCATGGGCATTACCCGGGTTAATTGATTTGCATATTCACGGATTTGGCGGTTACGGGCCGGAATTGGGAACGCCGGAAGCATTATGGGCCATGTCAAAACAATTAGCTCTCCATGGAGTGAGTGCTTTCTGTCCAACCTTGTATTGTGCTACTCCTTCCAAAATGAAACAATTATTGACCCGTCTGACCCCAGCTGTCGGGCAAGAAAAAGGAGCAAAGATTTTGGGGTTCCATTTGGAAGGGCCTTTTATTTCCCCGGCAAAACCGGGAGTCATGAAACCCAAAGATATTTCCCCGGCTAATGTGCGAATTTTAGAAGAACTATATCAAGCAGCGCAAGGCAAAATTGCTATTGTAACGTTAGCCCCGGAATTGAAAAATATTAATCCCGTAATTAAATTTTGTTTAAAGCATCATATCGTCCCCCAAGCAGGTCACACCAATGCAACTTATGAAGAATTTTTACATGCTATGCAGTTGGGCGTTACGCACGTAACCCATGCCTTTAATGCAATGAGCCCTTTCACCCAGCGGGCTCCCGGGGTTGCCGGAGCCGTCTTGATGAACCGTCATGTTTCGTGTGAAATGATTGCTGACGGAGTACATGTGCACCCTCACATCATTTCTTTCTTACGAACGGTCAAACCGGCAAACAAACTTATATTGGTAACAGATGCTTTATTACCTACTGCGCAAAAAAAAGGGCCTTTTATCGCAAACGGAGAAAGTGTTGTCTTTGAAGGAGGCGTATGGCGGCGAAAAGCAGATAAGGTAATTGCCGGGTCCGCGCTGACTTTAACAAAAGGAATTCAAAACTTGGTTGATTTTGGTTATTCGTTGCCACAAGCCGTTGGGTGCGCTTCTTACAATCCAGCGCGACTGTTACATCTAAGAAAATGCGGAAGAATTGTCCCCGGGTTTCAAGCAAATATTACACTAATCAATAAACAATTTGTACCGCAGGCCGTATTTATCCAAGGGAAAAGAATTCTTTAATTATCCGTTGGCAGAGAAACCAACCGCCTTTCCAACAATGAAGGGAATTCCTGGGAAGAAGCCTGTCGTGTTTTAAAATCATAACTGTACACTTTCATCCATCCGCCATCATCTACTGCCAGGTATTCTCCCCCATTTTCCGGCTTCCAACGTACCCGTTGGGCTGTGAGTTGTATATAACGTGGATGAAAATTTCCAACCATTCTTTTACCTTATGGTAAGGAAACTTATAAGAAAAATCTTTCTCAAATACTTTTTCCCCTTTCTCATTTAACAGAACCATCTGCGTCAAATATTCGTTAACACCCACTTTAGCAACAATATGATTATTTAATTTTAAATCAAATGTTCCTACACCGTTATTATGATAGGCCTGCACCAATACTTCCAACAGAGATGCCGGTGCCGCATACCCAATGTCTTCCGTGTCTTTATACCGTTCGCTTGAACTTCCGATATGAATACCTACCAATTTCTTTTTTATCCCGTTTGCCCTTGGAACCAAAACGGGAGAACCGCACAACCCCGGGCGCCCTTCCCGCAGCGTTGGAACAGATACATGCATAGCAACCGGGCCTTCTTTTAAAAATTGCCGAGTAACATCTATTAGATCGCGGCGTACAAAACCTATTGTCTGAACTAATTGTCCAAAAGGTAACGGTTGTGTTTCAAGAGGAAACGGGGAGAGAAAAGGTTCTACTTCCGGAGGGAACTTTACTAAGGCCAAATCAATAAACCGGGGAGAAGTTATTTGCACAATTTCTACCGGAACAGAAATGAACTCCCCATTCACGTAAATATCAGCTGTAAAATGCCGTCTTAAATCCAAGTGTTCCGGATAGGTGGCAATAGCGTGTGCTACTACCACTCCGAAAATTTCCCCTTCAGACGAATAAAAAATAGTACCGGAAAAAGGATTTATCTTCCCCATGCCACTGGGCCGGGCCTGAAAAATTCCATCCATCAAAAAAGGAGAAATTTGTTCCGACATTCGGGGAAGCAAAGAAACGTACGCCTGGGCATTCTGTATAAAAGGCCTCAAATTCTCAAGGGTAGTACGAGACACAATTTCCGGCTCAGAAGCCATATTTATTTGACGGACACGGCTGACAACAGGGGGTGCAATAACGGATGATGTCTTTGCCACGACAGGAGGTGTACGCCCCACCAGACTATGTGTTACACACGGCCCTAATCTTTGCGCGGCGACATAAGAAGCGGCCAACGTGCACAATCCCGATAGAAACAGCATTAAAAATAATTTTTTCATACCTTATTCAATCGGCCAATCAAGAAAGCTCGGTATCCTTCGCATAAACGTAACAGCTACTTCCTGCCGGGTTTGCATATCATATTGCGTTCGGCGTTCATTGTCCTTATAAAACAAATGGCCCGGATATTGTTCGCTCCACTGCACACGGCCGATTTGTAATACCACTTGTTTAACAGGCAAACCTCTTAAAGCTCGTGTCACTTCATGGTAAGGGAATTTATGTTCCACATTTTTGGCCCATAAAACTTCATTGTGTTCATCTAAAAGAGCCACCCCCGATACATATTCATCCATCCGCAAATTAGCCGATTGATGACCGTCTAACAAAAACGGAAACATCGTTTTGCCTTCATGGTGATACGCCTCTACTAACCGCCGCAAATATAAAGCCGGCACTACATACCCAATATCTTTTCTTCCTTCTCTGGCGGTACTTCCGGTGTGAATCCCCATTATTTGTCCTTGGCTATTGACCACCGCACTACCGCACATCCCAGGCCGAAATACACGCGGCCATGATAACGAAGTATAAAACAGTTGGGGAGATACTTCCTGTACCCAACGGTCCGGTATTTCTACCAAACTGTGTTCAGCTACAAACCCGTAAGAAGACAAACATTCATTCTTCTGCGGCAATGCCGGGCTTAATGGCAGTGGTTTAAATAAATATTCATATTTCGGATCTATTTTTACTAATGACACATCCGCTAATGACGGAGCACCCAATTGAACTACCTGCGCCGGAATAGAAATAAATTCTCTTTGAAAATAAACATCTATTACAAAATTTTTTGCCAAAGCATTGTTTTTTCCATCTTCGCCGATGCTATGGGTAGTAATAACCAACCAAATTTCTTTTTTCCCCTCATACTCGGTTTTAAAAACCGTCCCCGAAAATGTATTCAACATTCCCGTTGTTGTATTATGCGCTTGAAATGTACTGCGAATAAAAGGATGTTGTATTTCTAGGTCAATTTTGTTGTTTGGTTCTTCATATAATTCCCGAAGTTCCTGGTGGGTTTTCCGAACATAAGTACTGTTAAGAGGTATACTTTGTACTCTCCCCGTTACTGGAGAAAGAGAAGCCGCCCTGGAAGGCAGTACTTTTGCTACAGATGAAACGGAAGAAGTAGCCGCGGCCCTCACGCCCTGTTGTACAACAGCTACTGGCTTGGACGATTGTGCAGAAACTCCATTCCACAAGATAAACAAAAAGAGTAACAAAATGCCTTTTTTCATAAAATTATATCCTTAACTTTTCGGCTACAGTGCCCTTCCCAATCAAAAAATTTAATTTACGAAATATCCTCATTTAACACCAATTTCAATCACCAGGGCGGCGCGTCCAATATTCTGTCTTCACGCACATCATACATGACCTGGCGTTCTTTTGAGCTGAAATATATGAACTGGTCCTTACCGGGTATCCGTTCTGTCGCCCCGATTTCAAACCCAATATACCGTGGCGAAAACTGCATGATTAATTTCATCAGTTTCCTGTAAGAAAAGAAATGAATATCTGTATCTTCCCAAATAATATTTCTCTTTTCGTCAAACAACACCATCCCTGAAATATATTCGTTAAGATGTAAATTAAGAAGCGTTCTACCGTTAAAAATAAGCGGGAAGGTGGTCTTTCCTTCTGTATGATAAGATTCCACCAATAATTGTAAGTATTTAGCTTCTATGACATATCCGATATCTGTCGTTTGATCATCTTTAGAAAGTTGGCTACCTACGTGTATACCTGCCAATTTGAGTTTACCTCTATGGTTTTCTTTCATGACCGGTCCGCCGCACAGTCCCTTCCTGGCGTCCGCATTTCCGGAAATGGTAATTTGTGAAGCCATAGGGGTTTTACGCATCAATTGCTGACCGGCAATAGTGATTAATTCGTCTTGTACAAACCCCTGAGTGAACAATCGGTCTCCAAAGGAAATCCCTGTTAAATCCAATTCAAGCGGAGACAGTTTGGCTTCATCTTCCGGACGAAATTTAACCAAAACCGCATCCACCATACCGGGGGCTCCAAGCTGTACCATCTCAGCAGGTAACTTGATTAACCGCCCGTTTTGATCGTATATCACTAAATTAAAAGTTTTCCAAAGGCCTTGATACTTATAAAGCTCAGACAACTCATCTATCGGAAATGGGGCTAGTGTATGACTTGCTACCACCCCATATATTTCCTCTTGACCGTTATAAATGGTTTTGAAAATCGCACCGGAATAAGAATGTAGCATTGAAGGCGCATAAGCCCGAAATATCGCCCCGGGCAGTTGATATTCCCGATACAATCTTCCAATGCCCGGGATTTGTTGTTCGGTCTGATTTGTCCCAAGTACTACAGGAAGTTTCTGAACTACCGGCACAGCCACCGAATTAACCTCTAATAACGTCGGCCCAAGCACTCTACTAGGAAAAGAAGACACTACCCGTCTTATCTTGCGGCCTACGTTCCCCCAGGGCTTTTGGGCAAACGCCGGGGATGAAGATACCAGCAAAACAACCAGGCATATCAGCACCGGGATTTGACGGATTTTCAAAAAATTTTTCAATTTATGTGTCATAGACTGTCTATTTCCTGCCTCGTTTTAAAATCGTATATTTCGTGCCGTTCCGTCGGTGAGTATTCTACAAATCGGCCATCTGACGTCCATTGCATACGTCCAATTTTTAATCCGATAAACCGGGGAGAAAACTTTTTAAATAATTTTTCCAACATGCTGTAAGAAAACCGGCCCAACTCTTCTGTAGATAAAATTTCGTTGCCGTTTTTATCAAATAATGTGATTACTGATACAAATTCGTCTACACGCAAGTGGGCAATTTCGTGATCGTGAAACATCAAAGGGAAAACAACCCATCCGTTGTTGTGGTAAGACTCCACCAACAATTGTAAATAACGGCTCTCTATTGCATAGCCGATTTCTTGTTTATGGAGGCCTTTATATATAATTTTGCTGCCGGTATGAATAGCTACTACTTCTCCCTGCTCGTTTATTACCGGGCTGCCGCAAAATCCGCGCCGCCACTCCCGGTCTCCGGTGATATTAAGACGTAGAGAAAGTTCCGTCTTTTCAAGCAATCTTCTATCAGAGAAAATTAATATATTATCGGTTCCGAATCCTTGTGAATATAACTTTTCTGTCTTACTCACCGGTTGGATATTTAGTGCCAACGGAACTAATTTTTTCTCATCCTCCGGGCGGAACTTAACTAAGGAAATATCCAACATATCGGCAGCACCCATTTGCACCACATCCGCCTTCAGCTTTACAGGTTGTCCGTTTTCATCATAGATTTCCAACTCAAAAGTACGCCCAACTGTTTTATTGGCTAAGAAACGGGTTGCTTCATCAACCGGTACCCCCGAAAGTGCGTGCGAAGCGATCACACCGTAAATTTCTTCTTTCCCATTGTAAGTAGTTTTCAAGACAGTACCGGTAAAAGAGTTATTCCCCGACGCCGGAAGAACACGGAAAATAGAACGCATATATTTCTGGGCCATCGGGTAAGATAACAAATTTTGTACCTGAGGCAAATGAGACAAATCAACCTGGTTAGTCGTTACTTCCGACATCTTGGAAGTAGTCCTCAAGGATGGTTGCGAATAAGGATAAGCAATGGGTAATACCGTAAGGTTAGGCTTTTTAGGTCGAACTAACGGCAAGTGAGACGCCACATCTTTTGTCACGCTCCGCACTAAACTGTGTACACTTCCTCTATTTTGGGCAAACGCCGGAACATAGGCCGTCAACAGTAAACCTAGTATTAAACCAAAGGAAATGAAACGAATATGTGCTTTCATATTACCTATATTGTAGTAGAGAAGAAACTATACTACCAGGGCCAAAAGGCCTATGCCCTTCCCATAAAAAGACCTAGGCCTTTGGCCTTTCGTTTTGACAGATTTATCTGTCAAAAGTTAAAATATGGATAATTCAGCAACAAAGAGGAAACTTATGGGGGAAAAGAAAACAAATATTACGCCAACAATTAGTAAGGCCGAGCAGCTTCAATTAAACAAAATTGTAGAAAAAGTAAAACGGGCACAACGCCGTTATGCTACTTTTACGCAAGAACAGGTGGATAAAATTTTTCGTGCGGCCGCTATTGCCGCCGCCCAACACCGTATCCCGCTGGCCAAAATGGCCGTTGAGGAAAGCAGAATGGGCGTCATGGAAGATAAAGTCATCAAAAATCAGTTCGCTTCCGAATATAT
>CACYBL010000108.1 GCA_902772695.1 uncultured Elusimicrobium sp. | reverse complement strand
TGAATTGGAAGGAGTCGTTGCGCACGAACTGGCACATGTGGAAAACCGGGATATCCGTTTAATGCTTATTACCGTGGCCGGCATTTCTTTTTTTACTTTCTTAGGTGAATTCTTATTGCGTTCTGGGCTTTCCCGTCGTTCTTCTCGAGGTAAAGGAAACGGAAATATGCTGATAGTTGTATTCGGGCTTCTGTGTTTGATTTACGGATATTTGTTGGCTCCGCTTATTCGGTTGGCGGTATCGCGCCAGCGCGAATATCAAGCCGACGCCACCGCTGCTCTTACAACACGTAACCCACAAGCATTAGCAAGTGCGTTGCGCAAGATTTCGTCTGATAGTCGGGTAGAAGCATTGGATAAACGGGAGAGTATGGCGGCTATGTGTATTGCTAATCCGTTAGAGAAAATGGGGTTATTTTCCAGTCTGTCTGGTTTGTTGGCTACGCATCCTCCTATAGAAAAACGCATCCAAGCATTACTTGATATGGATCATACTTACGGAGCTTGATATTTATGGCACTAGCATATGATTATGTCCAACGTAATCAGCGGCGCAGTCAGGTATTGATCATTTTATTTGTCCTATCGTTTGTTATTTTTACTTACTTGGCTACCTGGATTTTTTTTCTGCTAAAAGAAGCTTTAGCTTACTTCCGGCCGACGGGTTTTCTAACATGGGGAAGTAGCTGCGCTTTCGCGCTAAGTCAAACGCTGGATGTTTGCAAATGGCTCTTGCCGGCGAGTTTTCTTATTTCATTATTCTGGGCTTACGTGGCCTTAAATGAGGGTGAGCAATTTGTTTTAGGACGCTTACGCGGAGTGCGTTTGCTCGCGAAGTATGACGAATATGGAGCTAATACCACATTGACAAACCTGTGCATTCGTACCGGTGATATTGTGCCACGGGTGTATATGTTGCGGGATAAGGGGCTCAATGCCTTTTCGGTAGGATCTCGCCCGGATAATGCCGCTATTGTGCTGTCGGAGGGATTACTTAAAAAATTAGAATTTGTTCAATTAGAAGCCGTTTTGGCACATGAGTTAGCGCATATTCGTAACGGAGATACACGGCTGATGATGGTGTTTGTGATGTGCTTGGCTTTTTTTACCTTTATGGGGGAATATTTATTTTATGGTACCGAAAAAGATGATATTTATGAAGAAAATGGGCTGCATGTTAGCCACATAGCACGCCCCATGGGAAGATTTGCTTTTATCGGACTCATGCTGTTGGTTTATGGGTATGTAATTGCTCCGATCTTACGTTTGGGAATTTCCCGTACGAGAGAGCGGTTAGCGGATGCTGAAGCCGCCCTAATTACACGTCATCCGCGGGCATTGGCCCGGGCACTGTGGATTATCAGCCAGAACAGCCGGATTAGTGGGCTAGAAAATTCGGCTTTATTAGGGGCTATGTGTATTGAAAAGCCCGGCGAAAATAAAGATTTTTTTTCTCGGATCAGTGGTTTATATCATTCTCATCCTCCCGTGGAAGAACGTATTTTTGCGTTAAATGATATGGATGGAATGTTTCTGCATATTCCTGATCGTAGTGTAAAATAATTCTTTTCCAAACGATCGTAAAAAAATACAATATAAAGGGTTGTATTTCGGAAGGTTGTATGCTCAATTTAACCAAATCATCTAAAGAAACTATATACATGAAAATCGTCCGCGTGTTGCTGGCGATGTGTTTTTTGATTGTTCCGCTAATCTTTTTTACCGATCTGACGACGAATCCATTTTTTATCCAAAACAGTTTACTGTATGTGTTAATGGCGCTGATCTATGCTACGTTGGCTGTTAAATTCCTGCGTACACAAACGATTGATTTTACCAAAACTTTTTTTGATTTAGCTTTTTTTGTTTATGTATTAGCGTGCATCGTGGGTTGGTTATCTGCTGTTTCTTCTGCACCGCAATCCTTGCGGCAAACTATGTTTTATGGGTTGCTCAATTATGGCAGTTTATTGTTATTGGTTAGTGTAGGGGCCTATATCATCAGCAAAAATATTGTTTGTTCCGGTACCATTGAAAGTAAAACTAATTACATACTATTGTTTCTGGGGTGGGGGGGCTTGTGGTATTTTTTCCCCATGCTTAAAACGCATTTGGTATCTCAATCATTATGGGCAAAAATGTTTGATGTGTACGCTTTGATTTTATGGGTTATCGGCGTATGGCTGGCCGTACGGATATTACGAAAACTTGTGCAGGAAAATATTTTAGTGCTGATGTTTATTGCAGTATTTTTGGCTTGTTGTTACGGCGTACTACAGGCATTAGGTTTGGAATTTTTATGGCCGTTTGAAATCAACCAATTTGCCACCCGTGCCTTTTCTACTTTTGGTAATCCTAATTTCTTATCTTCTGCTGTTGTCATGCTATTGCCGGCGTTACTCGTATACTACATGCGTACGGAAAGCAAAAAAGATTTATTTGTATATGGTTTGTTGGTACTCGTTTATATTCTATTTTTATCTTTTGGGTTGGCGCGTTCCTGTTGGATCGGGGCGGTTTGTGCGTTGGTCATGATGTGGATGTTCGGTACCTTGCGTTTGTTGATTTGGAAACGTAAGGGGCGTGTGTTTTTGCTGGCCATGTTAGCCGTTGCTGTGGGATGGGGTTCTGTGTATATAGATGATAAAGATATCTCCAACCCGGTAGCTACCCGTGCCAAGGAATTGACGCAAGTTACGCCATCTAATTTTACGTTGCAAGTAAACCGGGATGAGATCTTTCAGTCTTTGCATCAGCGATTATTTATGTGGGACATTGCCAAAGAAATCTTTTTGGCACGTCCGGTGTTGGGAAGCGGATTGGGTAATTTCCAAATGTCCTTTGCCCAAAATCAACCTAAAACATTGTTGGATTATCCCGATTTGCGCGAACTTAAAACCATTACCTACGCGCCGCATAATGAACTTCTTTTCCAGTTGGCCCAAGGTGGTATTGTGGGATTGGGTCTATTCTTATTCATGTTCATGGTTTTATTTTTAGAAGTACGTGATTTCGCAGCACACAAAAAAGAAGGAGATAAAAAGCAATTATTACAAGCTCTGTTTTGTGGCATCCTGGGAATGTTGGTGGACAACATGCTTAACATTTCACTGCATGCCGTGGTGCCCGCTTTTATCTTTTGGTGGATTGTAGGGGCGGAAGTGAGTGGTGTCGGAAAGGAAGAACGCCAGATTTTGGTCAGTGCCAACCCTGTTACGAAAACGGTGGCTTTAATGGTGTTAGTAGGGAGTGTGGCTGTTGTTATTTGGCAAGGGTTGTGGATAAATAGTGAGTATCATTTTTTTGAGGGTCAAAAAAACGTGGCCGCTCAAAATTATAAGTCCGCGCAAGAACATTTATCGGCGGCGTTGTCTTATTATCCGGCTAATACGGAGGCGGG
>CACYBL010000107.1 GCA_902772695.1 uncultured Elusimicrobium sp. | reverse complement strand
AAACCCGTTAGTTTATTTAATCAAATCTTAGAGCAAGTAAAATCCAATCATTTGGACAGACAAGTTGAAAAATCCGCGCGAAAAATTTTTGAAATTAAAGAAAAATTAGGATTGCTCTCCGGGCAAATGCCGGAAGTAATCCCTCCTACCCAGAAAGCATACCTCACGGAATTGGCCAAAATCAGCAACAAAGCCGTTACGCTCGTTAGAGACCGCAAGAATTTGCTACCTTTTTCAATCACAAAGAAAGCAAATGAGAAGCCCACTGTTTGCGCAGTATTTTTCGCCCCGGCCCGGTTTGCCGACCAACTTATGAGTTTTTCTCAACCGTTTCTGGCTAAAGGATGGAACATCCGCAGTTATAATGCTTCTTTAACTCCCCACAAGAAAGACAACCATCGCGCTGCCGATTGCGCCCGCGGAGCCGATTTGCTGATTATCACCAGCTTGCAATGGGCTGACAAAACAAATATTAACCAAAAAAACGCTATTAACGCCCTAACGCGTGAAAACCAACATGTCGTATTTATTTCCACAATGAGTCCATACGATATTCCGAATTATCCGGAAGCAGATACCGTGCTGGCCACTTACGGCATCAACAAATACGTGCTGCAAACAGCGGCGAACATCATTTTGGGGAACATCCCGGCTCAAGGCAAACTACCGGTCACATTGGAATAAATTTACTGTCTGGATCGACGGGCGGTAATAAATTCATAGATTGCCGGCAACACAGAGAGTACAATAATCACAGCGATTACATAATGAAAATGATTTTGCACAACAGGCAAATCAGCAAAAAAGTAACCGCCTAACGTAAATAAACAGGCCCATAAAACGGCTCCGACAACATTGTAGGAAGCAAAATGGAAGTAAGTCATCTTTCCCACCCCAGCCACAAATGGGGCAAACGTGCGAATGATGGGAATAAACCGCGCCAAAATAATTGTCTTTCCGCCGTATTTCTCGTAAAAAGCATGCGCTTTGAGCAAATGACTTTTGTTAAGAAAAATACTATCTTCACGCGTAAACACTTTAGGCCCCACCCATTTGCCAATTTCATAATTGCAAAAATCGCCCAATACGGCAGCGGCTAACACCACCGGAATTAAAATCCACAAAGAAATCACCCCTCCTTCTACCGCCGCCAGCGCGCCGCAAGCAAACAGTAGAGAATCGCCCGGTAAAAACGGGGTAACCACTAATCCGGTTTCACAAAATATAACAGCAAAAATAGCCACGTACAACCACGCCCCCATCCATGCTGCCCAAGCATTAAGATGAACATCTAAATGTAAAAAAACATCTAAAACTTGTGTTAAAAATTCCATACGCGTATATTGTATCAAAATTTATATAATAAAAATTAGTCCGACCGAGGAGGTCTCCATGCAAAACAAACGCGGTTTTACTCTTATTGAACTGTTAGTAGTTGTACTCATCATTGGTATTTTAGCGGCTATTGCCGTACCACAATATAAGTTGGCGGTAGCAAAAAGCCGGTATTCGCAAATGATCGTTTTAGCCGATGCATATCGCAAAGCGGAAGAAAGATATCATATGGCTAATGGGACATACACATATGATTTTGAAGAGCTGGACGTAGATATGCCGAGCGGATGGCATATGGTGGCCAATGCCAATAACAGAGCAATTGCTTCTGCAGATAGTAAATTAATATGTCGGCTTTATGACGGTAGTGGCGGGCTGACGGTATATTGCACATCGGGACAAAACAATTATTATCCAGTCAATGAAACCCGAAGACTATGTTGGGCCCAAAAAGATAATGCGTTTGCTGCGAAGGTTTGTAAGAGTCTCGGCGGAACATTTTCTACAACTATTCCCAGTGGTGATTACTATTTATTACCTTAACCGGATGGATTTTCAGGGGGAAACGACAAACGACCTTGCTGTGTCTGTATGTAAATCGTTTGGTCCCGAATTGCTAATTTCTGATGGATTCACCCGATATTTGATTCAGTAAACTGTCAGGTAAATCCTTTTACCGAAACAACGTTAGTAAAATACCTTTAAGCGTAATTTTAGGGTCACTGATACTGCCGGATTTAAACCCAGCATCCGCAGTAATCAGCTTATTCATGGTAGCCAAAAATTGTTTCTGTATCGGGAAATTGCGTGCGGCACTGACTAACCGTCCTTCCCAGGGGAAAAGCCCCGCTGCGCGAGTAATATCACCGGCGGAAATACCCCCTTCACTCATCCGTTTGATACGGGCCATTTTCAAGATCGGATATGTCATCTTTCCTAACACGGCAATGGGGTCTTCTCCGTCATCCAATAATTTATCCACAAGCTGGATAGCTTTCTTTTTGTTACAAGCCAAAATAGCATTAGCCAGTTCAAAAGGATTTTCTTCTTTACTAAATCCTATGCATGCCAACACATCTTCTTTGGAAATAGTTTTATTATCACGGTCTTGCAGGTAAAGTGAAAGTTTTTCAATTTCATTTTCCAATGCGGACAACTCAGCGCCCACGCTTTGGCACAGCAAATCTACCGCTTCAAAATCAGCTTTTAAACCGCGGACTTCTATTTTATTTTTTACCCATATATTTAATTCAGCTTGTTTGAGTTCAGCAAAATCGGTTACACATCCGTTTTGGCTACAAGCTTGCTCCAACGCACGCTCCGTCTTCATTTTTTTAGCATCATTGTGAGTCAGCACAAGCGTAGTAGTAGGTAGCGGATTTGAGATATAACGAAGAAGAGCCGCTTTTGGCTCTTTGCGAAGTTTTTCTATACCTGTCAGCACCAATAACCGCGCAGAAGCAAATACCGGTGCGGTATTGGCCATGGCTAACATTTCCCCCAAATCGGCTTTATCGGCCGAAGAGGAATAAAAATTAAATTCATCCGGTTGTATAATTTTGCGGATTTGTTGGATGATTTCCTGTTTACGGTAGGTATCTTCCCCGGTGAGTAAATAAACGGGAGTTATTTTTTGCTGGGCCAGAGCTGCCTGTAATTTTTCCGCCGTGAGTTTCGCCATATCTAATCGGTAATAGTAGTATGTTGCGGGTTATTCATTACTTTCTTTTTGTTTTCACTCCATACCGAGCCAAAACCGTCCACCGTGCGTTTAACAATATCACGGGCGAGTTGCCCAAACACTTCATCACGAGCTTGGACTTCGGTCATTCCCCCCGGCAGTGTAGAAGCCGCATATACTTGTGTTCCCATAAAGGCAGGTTCGCGCCAAACAGGCTGATTTGTTGTTTTATCTACCAAGATGACATCCAACCAAATACTCATGCGGTAGACCGTAGGAATCAGCTGGCTATCGTACTGAACCGGCACATTTAAGTAACGGGAAATGGTAGTAACTATCACACCTTCCGCACCATCGTTTTCCGGAACAATTTGATAGGTGCCATTACGCAAAAACTCATCATACAGTTCGTTATAAAACTTATCTTCCAAAGCAAACACTTCCGTTTTATTAAGAATTTGCCGTACTGCAATTTTCTTAATATGCTGAGGCATAATTTGCGCTTGCGGCGTATAGACGGCGCCCTCACTGGCGCACGCGGCCAACAGAGCTGCCAAACAAACCGTCTGTAAGAGTTTTTTCATTAACGTCTCCTATTTAACAGGTGCCGCCACCAAGCTAACCATACGCCCCGGCACCACAATAACTTTTTTGATTTGCAACCCCGTCAAACTACGTTGCACTTTGAGGCTGGCAAGTGCAAGCTTTTCCACTTCTTCACGCGGAGCATTTACCGGCACACAGATGCGATCGCGTACTTTGCCGTTGATTTGTACGCCCAATTCCACACTGTCATCTTGCAACAAACGGGCATCTGCTTGTGGCCAAGCCGTTTGTAACAAGAAATCCATATGCCCATGTTGCTGCCAAATTTCATCCGTAATATGCGGAGCGAACGGATGCAACAATTTGAGAAATATTTCAAAAGTACGGCGACTGACTTGCGGCAATTTGCTCAAGTCATTAAACAGCACCATCAAAGCGGAAATAGCTGTATTGAAACGGAAATTTTCAATATCATCCCCTACTTTGGCAATGGTTTTATGTGCCAAACTTTCGCTTTTTCTCGGGTCGGGCTGGTCGGTCAATTTTACATTTTCACTCCACCCGTACACGCGTTTTAAGAAACGTGACACGCCTTCTATCCCTTTCATATCCCAGGGTTTGCTAGCTTCAAACGGGCCCATAAACATTTCATACATACGGAAAGCATCTGCTCCGTATTCTTTCAAGATGTCATCCGGGTTAACCACATTCTTTTTAGATTTGGACATTTTTTCCACCATGGAAGACAATTCTTCTCCCGTGGATTTTAAAAATGCTTTTCCATCTTTAAAATCAATCTCGTTGTAAGCGTGGTAATTCCCCATTTTATCGCGGTAAGAGAAAGCCAAAATCATCCCTTGGTGACGCAATTTTTTAAAGGGTTCTTTGCACGAAACCACTCCCAAATCATATAATACCCGGTGCCAAAACCGTGCATACAGCAAATGCAATACAGCATGTTCGGCTCCGCCAATATAGCAATCCACAGGAGCGTAAGCTTTTTCGATTTCCGGGTCAATAAGTTTTTTTGTATTTTTAGGGTCCATATACCGCAAATAATACCAACAGGATCCGGCCCACTGCGGCATGGTGTTGGTTTCCCGCTTGGCAGGGCCACCACAATGCGGACAAGTGGTATTGACCCACTCTGTTACCGCTGCCAACGGAGATTCACCAGTACCGGATGGCTCAAATTTTTCTACCTCCGGTAACCGAAGCGGCAGCTCACTCTCCGGCAGAGGGACTACCCCGCATTTTTCACAATGCACAATCGGGATAGGTTCCCCCCAATAGCGTTGGCGGGCAAATACCCAGTCACGTAATTTATAAGTGGTTTTTGCACTGCCACAACAATGTTCTTCCAACCATTTAATCATGGCAGCTTTAGATTCCTTTACATGGAGTCCGTTCAAAAACCCGGAATTGACAAGTTCACCATCTCCGGTAAAAGCTTCTTTTTCTACGCCTTGTTCGCTCTTGATAACTTCAATAATTTCAATACCAAATTTTTTGGCAAATGCGTAGTCACGTTCGTCGTGTGCAGGGACAGCCATAATAGCCCCCGTGCCATATCCCATAAGCACGTAATCCGAAGTCCACACCGGAATCTTGCGTCCGTTTACCGGATTAATTGCATACGCTCCAGTGAAAACGCCTGTTTTTTCTTTATTGAGCTCTCCGCGTTCCAAATCGCTCTTCTTAGCGGCTTCTTTTTGATAAGCGCTGACCGCCTGTTTTTTATCGGGGGTAACAATTTTTTCCAAGATGGGGTGTTCCGGCGAAACGACCATATAAGTTGCTCCGAAAAGCGTATCGGGGCGGGTAGTATAAACTGTTAAGGTTTCGTCACAGCCGTCCAATTGAAAAATTACATTGGCACCGTTGGATTTTCCAATCCAATTTTTCTGCATAGCCAATGTACTTTCCGGCCAATCCAATTCGTTCAACCCTTCCAACAGTTGTTCTGCGTAGTTCGTGATTTTTAAAATCCACTGCCGCAAAGCTCGACGTTCAATTTCGTGTCCGCAACGTTCACATTTGCCGTTAAAAACTTCCTCATTTGCCAATCCTGTTTTGCAGGACGGGCACCAATTTATCGGCACTGTAGATTCGTATGCTAACCCTTTTTTGAATAATTGCAAAAAAATCCACTGCGTCCATTTGTAATATTCCGGATCGGTAGTATCCACTTCGCGGGACCAGTCATACGCCAAACCAATAGATTTGATTTGCCGTCTAAAATTATCTATGTTTTTTTGCGTCGTGACACGCGGATGCACGCCGGTAGCAATGGCATAATTTTCCGCGGGCAGCCCAAATGCATCCCAACCCATGGGGTGCAATACATCATAGCCGTTCATCCGTTTGTAACGGGTCAAAATATCAGAGGCAGTATATCCTTCCGGATGGCCGACATGCAGTCCCGCTCCAGACGGATACGGAAACATATCCAAACAGTAAAACTTTTTTGTACCAGGAATACGGGGGCTGGCAAAAAGATGGGCTTCTTCCCAGCGGGCTTGTTGTTTTTTGTCAATTTGCGAAAAATTATCAATACTCATATCTTTTATATTTTAACAATTTTTAACAGTAAAAACCGTCTAAATCTTCTTCATCCGCGGGGATGATATTTTTTGTGCTTATTTTTCAAGTCGGTTACGTCTAAATGGGTATAAATTTGCGTCGTCGTTAAATTCGCATGGCCGAGCATTTCCTGTAAACTGCGCAGATCCGCGCCGCCTTGCAGCAAGTGCGAGGCAAACGTGTGTCTAAATAAATGCGGATGGAGCGGCTGAGAAATGTTTGCCTTACGTCCCAGAGCTGCTAGGTCTTTCCATACAGATACCCGACTGAGTTTTTTCCCGCGGTTATTTAAAAAAACTTCGGAATCTACTTCTTTACCCACAAAGTGAGCTGCGCGCATGGCCATATATTCTTTCAGCCGTTCACACGCCCGGGGATGAATCGGCACGAAACGTTGTTTACCGCCCTTACCGAAAGCCAACACCCACCCTTCATCCGTATTGATATTCTCTAACCGCAAGCCCAACAATTCACTTACACGCAATCCCGCCGCATACAAGAGCTCCACGATAGTCAACGTACGTACTTCATCAAATTTTTCCGCCGGAAAAGAAAGTAATTTTTCCATTTCCTCACGTGTAAGTTGCTCCGGCAATGATTGCGGTAATTTGGGAGATTTAATAAAACGGGTCGGATCATCCTGAATTTTTTCTTCTATCATCAGAAATTTATAAAAGCTTTTGACCGCTTCCATTTTGCGAAATACGCTGGCTGCAGAAAGTCCTTCCACATTTTTGAGTTGGTAGTTATATTGGTCTAAAAATTTAGCAGAAACATCTTGCGGCAAAACCTCGTTAGCAACACAATATTCCAAGTAATGGGCTACATCCGCCGTGTAAGACGAAACGGTATTACGCGACAATTGCCGCCCAAAAGAAAGATGGTTCGCAAAATCTTCTAATAACACCTTATCCATATACAGTATTATAGAAAATTCACGCGCCTTCTTACGTAAGAATGCCAAGCAACAACGCACGGCGTTAGAAAATTTGCTACACTAACCTTGTTGTAAAAATTTCATCGCAGTTTCCGACAGATAAAAATTATGCGTATACGTGAAACAGGGTTTACTCTCATAGAATTATTAGTAGTGGTATTAATTATTGGAATACTGGCCTCCGTAGCGTTGCCGCAATACCAAAAGGCGGTGATGAAATCCCGCGTGATGCAAGTGCTTCCGTTTATCCGGGCGGTGGCAGATGCCCAACAAGTTTATTTTTTAGCTAATGGCACATATGCCCAAACCGTAGATGAATTAAGTGTGGATTTTACATGCCCACAAGGATGGACGTGCTATGTAGGAACCGATCTCAACGGGGAAAGTTACAATAAAATACAAGCCACGCATAACGATTCCCAAATTGCCATTATCCGATACTATGGTCCGACGACAACAGGGGTTGACTTTCAAGATAAAACCTATTGCTGGTCAGCTACTACAAACGCCAAAGGTATTAGCATATGTAAGTCTTTTGGAAAGGAACTTGTTGGGGGCATTACTGGTGTCCGCTATTTAATAGAATAATTTGAAAATAAAAACGGCAGATTTTTATCTGCCGTTTTTATATGCAACTCTCAGAAATGCCATGTTATTTCTTTACTTTCTTCTCTGCAGGTTTTT
>CACYBL010000106.1 GCA_902772695.1 uncultured Elusimicrobium sp. | reverse complement strand
CATGAGGCTTTTACAGCCATGCGTGCGCGTGGGGCACAAGCTACCGATATTGTAGTATTAGTTGTTTCCGCTACGGACGGCATTATGCCACAAACCATAGAAGCCATGGAACATGCCAAGGCCGCCAAGGCCCCTATCATTGTAGCCGTCAATAAAATTGATTTGCCAGGTGCGAACCCGGACCGTGTCAAACAAGATTTGGCAACCCGTGGACTCGTACCGGAGGAATGGCAAGGAAACACCATTTTTGTGGAAATTTCCGCCAAGAAGCATATTAACATTGATAAGCTGTTGGAAATGATTGCCTTACAAGCGGAAATCATGGAATTGAAAGCAAACCCGGATAGGCCCGGTGTAGGTGTCATTTTGGAAAGTAAGCGTGATAACAAACGCGGTGTAGTTGCCACCGTACTGGTACAAAAAGGTACTATGCAAGTGGGAGATCCGTTTATCGTAGGAACCAACTACGGGCGCATCCGTGCACTTATCGACGAAAATTCCCAACGTTATCAAAAGATCGGTCCCAGCGTGCCGGCAGAAATTTTGGGCATTAACGGGGAACCGCCGCAAGTGGGTGATACCCTCTATATTATGCCTAGCGAAAAAGAAGCCCGTTACACCGCCGAAAAACGCAAACTGGCTCAAAAAGAAGATTCGCAGGCTCATCGCAAGCAAGCATCACTGATGAATCTGGCCAAAACAGAAGAAGGCGGTAATTCCGTCAAAAAATTAAGTTTAATCCTAAAAGCAGATGTACAAGGATCTATTGAAGCCATCAAAGATGCGTTGCTACGTATTCCGTCGGATGAAGTAGAAGTAGATATTGTCCTTTCCGCTCCCGGTAACATTAACGAATCGGATATTTTGCTTGCAAAAGCAAGTAACGCGGTCGTTATTGGTTTCCACGTGGATACGGAACATAAAGCACAGGCGGAAGCCGAACGGGAAGGTATTGAAATCCGCAAATACACGATCATCTTTGAATTGTTGGAAGATATCAAAGCAGCCATGGAAGGATTATTGGAGCCGGATGTGGTAGAAACGGTCGTCGGAACGGCCACCATCAAAAAAGTAATGAAATTAAGTTCCGGTTTGATTTCCGGTTCGTTGGTGGAAAGCGGAACTATGTACCGCGGCTACGAAGTACGCATTAAACGCAACGGTGAAGAAATCGGCCACGGCAAAATAGGCGGTCTGAAACGCTTCAAAGATGATGTGAAAGAAGTGGAAAAAGGATATGAGTGCGGTATCCTCATTGAAGGGTTCAAAGGGGTTAGCGAAGGCGACACCATTGAATGCTTTAAAAAGGAAAATGTCACCCGCCGCATCAAAATGTAAGCCGATAAGGAAAACAGCAAGCATATCCGTTGCTGTTCCATATTCAAAGAGCATTAAAAAAAGGCCTTATAAAACATATAGGGCCTTTTTTATGTGTCCAAATTATACATAAAAATATCCCCGGCTTATAGCCGGGGATATCCCACAACTTTTTATTTAATTTGTCCTGTAGAATTATTCGCAATCGCCTTGCAAATTTTGCTACTCGTAGAGAACGAAGACGGCACGGAAGTAGCTGCAGAAGCATTACACCACCGTGTCATATTTCCGCTCGCGTTCAAGTTCACCATAATAGCGTAAGCATTCTCACCCGTAGTGGCAGAACCCGCACTATTCACACGCACAGCATTGGCCGTAAAGGTCGTACCGCTTCCCGTTACAGTAATTCTGAAGTTTTTAGACAACGTGGTTGCCGTAGTCGTAGAACTTACACCGGGCAATTGGATATCCAATAAGGTCAAGTCATTCGTATACGAACCGGTCGTCATCTGGTAGATTTGCTCAGCCGTAGCCAAATTACCTAGCAACTGAATCGCTTCCGTTGCGCGCGATTTTTCTACCGCTTTGGTATATTGGGGCAAGGCCACAGAGGCCAAAATCCCAATGATCAGTACAACTACTAATAACTCAATCAAGGTAAAACCTTTTTTCATAATAAGTTCTCCTCAGTTAGAATAAAAAGGCAATGAAGCACCTTTTCTATAGTTTAATATCTTTTATGCTAAATTTCAAGTATTTTTTGGCATAAAAATTCAAAATGGTATAATAATTATATGATAGACAGAATTAAACGTTTAGAAACCCTTTTGTTGGAAGAAATCAACACCCTGGTTACTAAAAAAGCCGCCAACGGCGATTTGGGTGGATTTGTGACAATCACCGCGGTACGTGTATCTAAAGACTTAACCGCTGCCAAAGTCTTTTTTTCAGTTTTTGGCTCTCCGGAAGACCGCCAAAAGACACAGGAATCGTTAAGTTTACTGCGTAAGGAAATCGGTGCTCAGTTGCGCGGTCGATTACACTTAAAGCGTATTCCTTCTTTTACCTTTGAGTATGATGATACTCCGGAAAAAGCATCCCGGGTAGAAGCCATTTTTCAAGTGATTGAAAAGGAACATGAAAATGGAAAATAGAACAGAAAGTTTGCAAAAAATATGGCAGGCCTTACACCTTGGAAAAAAATTTTTTGTTGCCGGGCATCTTAATCCCGACGGGGATTCGTTGGGATGTACCTTAGCGGTCACCTCCTTATTAGAACGCCTTGGCAAAACGGTATATGCATATGCCGCACCCGCTATCGGAGCAGACCTTAAATTCCTACCCGGACTATCTAAAGTGCACGTGGGAGAAATCCCCCCCGCCCCTGATTTTGATACCGTTATTCTGTTAGAATGTTCCGACAGACAACGCGGCGGTAATTTGGAAGCCGTACTTGCCTCGGCTAAAACATTGGTCAATATTGATCACCATTTGGTAAGTGACGCCTATGGACACGTCAATCACATTGATTCAGGGGCATCTTCTACTGCGGAAATCATTTTCCAGTTATTTGAAGCATCCGGTGAGGAAGGATTACTACCCACCCCGGATGAAGCAACCTGCCTTTATACCGGGCTTGTAACCGACACCGGACGCTTTGTCCACTCCAACACCACGGCCGAAGCATTACGGGTAGCCTCGGCACTAGTTGCGCTGGGAGCTGACATCCAACAAATCAATCAAGTGATTTACTTCACAAAATCATATATTGAGTTAAAATTATTAGGCCGCGCGCTGGAAAAGATGGAAATGCGCTTTGATAATAAATACAGCCAAATTATTCTAACCAAACGTGATTTTGAAACTTTCGGCGCTACTCCGGCCCAAACGCAGGGAATTGTCAGTCAGCCGACTATGATCCCCGGCGTGGAAATATCAGCCCTTATTAAAGAAGAAACAGATAAAGTTTCCGTCAATCTGCGCTCCCGTGGGAGTGCTGACGTCAGCCGTATTGCCCAGCAATTCGGCGGCGGCGGACACGCACGGGCCGCTGGATTTAAAGCAACCAATAAAACGTTAAGTGAAGTTACTGATGAATTGGCAGAAGCGGTGCAACATGTTGTCAAACAGTTACCCTAATCCCGCACCGGGCGGCATTTTATTAATTGATAAACCGAAAGACTTTTCTTCGCATGATGTTATTGCGGTTTGTCGCCGTATTTTGAAAACTAAAAAAATAGGACACAGCGGAACTTTAGATCCAATGGCTACCGGATTATTGATTTTGCTCATTGGCCGAGAAGCCACCAAACAACAATCCCGCTTTTTGGAGCTCTCTAAAACCTACGAGGCCACTCTCTCCCTCGGGCAGGAAACTGACTCCTGGGATGCTTACGGCCACGTGATTGCGCAAAAACCGGTGCCTTCTTTAACACTGGATCAAATCAAACAGGCCGCCAGAGAATTATCCGGCGTTATTACACAACCTATTCCGTTTTTTAGTGCTAAAAAAATTAACGGAACGCCCATGTATTCCCTGGCCAGACAAGGGACGGAAATAGAACGCAAGTATAACCAGGTAACAGTTCAATGGACAGATATCCGCTTTCAAAATCCCGATCAGATTTCTTTTACCGTACATTGTTCCTGCGGAACATATGTGCGCTCCCTGGGATATCTACTTGCTCAAAAATTAGGTACCGTAGGACATTTAACCCACTTGCGGCGCATAAGTATTGGAGCATTTTCCGTTCAACAGGCCTTTGACGGGAATGTATTAAAACAGATACCCCGGGAAATTTTGTGCCAGAAAATTGAACCTATTTTATGAAGAAAAAAATAAAAAATTTTATTACCGTGGGTACTTTTGACGGGGTGCATACCGGGCATCGTTTCTTACTTTCCCGCTTGGAAATACTTGCAGCAAAATACCGCCAAAAACCGTTAGCACTCTATTTTCAGCTCCCCCCAAAAACTTTGATGGGTTCAAAACCGGAAATGACCGTTTTAACGTTACCTAGAGAAAAAAAACAATTATTACGTCGGGCAGGTACACCGGCTTTTCCGCTTGACTTTGCCACCTGTCGAAATTTAACAGCCAACCAATTCTTTACAAAAATTTTACTTCGGCAATATCATATGGGCGGAATGATTGTCGGGGCAGACTTTGCATTAGGGAAAAATAGACAAGCCGGAGCTGATTGGTTAAAAGAACAATGTCAATTACACCAAATTCCGTTTGAAACAGTCCGGTTTTACAAAACAGGAACGCAAAAAATATCCTCTTCCCTCATCCGCAAGATTTTAGCATCCGGAGACATAGAACGGGCAAATTTGCTACTTGGGCATCCGTACGAACTGACCGGGAAAGTGATTAAAGGTCAACAATTGGGCAGGAAACTGGGTTTCCCAACGGCTAACTTAAATACCGGTATTTATAAAATTTTACCGCTCGGTGTATTTGCGGTAAAAGTACGTGTCGGCAAAGAAATATATGACGGTTTTTGCAATATCGGCTTCCGCCCAACCATTAACACAATTAGTGGTTCTCTACCTTTGGTAGAAGTGCACATTTTTAATTTTAATCAGGATATTTACAATCAAAATATAACTATTTGGTTTGCCTCTAAATTAAGAGACGAAACTAAATTTGATTTGTTGCCTAATTTAGTAGCACAACTTAAAAAAGACCGCAAAGAAGCCCAAAAAATCTTACGCCGCTTCCACTTGTAAAAAAACCGTCCAATTTTACAGTTGGACGGTTTTTTGAAATAAAAATATTTCTTAATTTTCTTCGTTATAATCCCGCACAAAAAACACAATATACGACAACCATGATAATCCAAAAAACATGATGAAACAGTACGAAAACCACCACAATTTATGCATCGGATTATAATCGGTCAAAAGAGAACCGACAAATAAACGCACTAACACAATGGTCAAATAGGACCATACAAAAAGCACCACTGCCTTTAATAACAAATCCAGCGTACCCAGCACAATCCCTTTTTGCGTGTAGGGTTTTTTAATAAAAGTTAAAATACGTTGCATCATTTTGTTTTATTCTCCCTAGTTCATCTTACTAAATTGTACTAATACCGTTCATGTGTTACTACAACCGTGTCCAATGTTTGCTTTTGCGGAGCTGCATAGTCTTGCGCAAACATAGACGCCTGGCTGGCATGATAGCCGGACGTAGCTTGTTTTTCTATAAATTCCGTGTATGTCAAATCTTTGGGTGAAGTGTAAAAGGAAGAAGATGATGCCAACTCCGGATCACTGTATGAAACTGTTTTTTGTACAGTAGTAACCCGAGTAGTTACCGTTTTCGGTTGATTGGCCACAGTAGCCGTGGTAACAGTCGTCTCAGGGTACGAATCCGGCTGTGGCATCGAAAACACCGTATCTACCGGAACTTCCTCCGGAACAGTTCCCCCTTTGTTGATTCTGGGTTGAGCAGAAATATCATTTTTAAACTCCGGGAAACGTGTTGAACCTACATAATTACGGGCCACTTCCATGGAACGCTCATCAAAATAAACTTGCTTGCGCGCCTGGTTGGTATAAGAAGGATCCGCAATAGGTTCTTTGATGGTAACATCATAGTAAATTACTTCAGGCCCGCGAGCGGATTCCTCCACAGATTCGTCTGGGGTTAAGCAATAATTAACGCGTTGAACGGTTGTTGCTTTAGGGTGTCTGTCTACCCGTGTTTCACACGTAGAAGTAGCATGCAAGAATACACCCCCCATCCATAAACAAGCCAAAACAATTATTTTCTTCATATTCTCTCCGTACTAAAAGGATAACACATTTTAACGTTTTTTGCACGAAAAAAAAAGCCACGCCGTTAGGCGGGCTAAAAAATGTCACCGGGTGGGATCGAACCACCGACCTAGCGCTTATGAAACGCTCGCTCTAACCAGCTGAGCTACGGTGACGT
>CACYBL010000105.1 GCA_902772695.1 uncultured Elusimicrobium sp. | reverse complement strand
TTTGTTGCCCGGTTCAGATCCCGATGAATTATTGCGGCAACTTCAGGCTCTTTTTACTCCCCAGGATAACATTTCTTTGGAAATCGTAGAACATCCGCAATTGCCTTTTCCGTCTCCCATGGACGGTACAGATCCGTTATTTGCCTCTATTGCCAAAACAGCCGATAAGTTGATGCCCGGTGCCATTACCGTTCCGGGGTTGAGCCCTGCGTCCGGAGATAACGAATTTTTACGGAAACTTGGCGTAATTACTTATGGGCTGGGGCCGGAAATGGATCCGTTGTCCGAGAACAAGACTCATACAGCCAATGAATTTATTAATGAACAGAATTTTTATGATCAACTAAAATTCGTGGCCGGCATTGTATTTGATTTTGCTTATGGAAAAGATTTACTACCATTAGGAAATGAACCCTCCGAAACCACGCAAGCTGCGGAAGAACATCCCGCTAAATGATATAATATAGAAGATATTTTTCCCCCTCAAATTTATATTAGGAGTTCTATTTATGATTAAGCAAGGCACTTGTTTCTTTACGTCCGAATCTGTTTCCAAGGGACATCCGGATAAAGTATGCGACCAGATTTCAGACGCCATTTTAGATGAAATTTTACGCAAAGACAAAACGGCTCGCGTAGCCTGCGAAACATATATCACACGCGGATTAGTGATTGTGGGTGGTGAAATTACTACACGCACCTGGGTGGATGTAGAACAAATTGCCCGCAACGTAATTAAGGATATCGGTTATGATAACGCCCAATATGGGTTTAATTATAACACGTGTGCCGTCGTTAATGTAATTGGTAAACAATCTCCGGATATCAGCCAAGGCGTGGATGTTGGTGGGGCAGGGGACCAAGGGCTTATGGTAGGATATGCCGTAAATGAAACTCCGGAGTACATGCCTCTTTCATTAATGCTTTCGCATGAAATTCTGAAAAAATTAGAAACCGTGCGCAAAACCCGCAAATTAGATTATCTGGGGCCGGACGCCAAGAGCCAGGTTACGGTAGAGTATAAAGATGGGAAACCCGTCCGTGTGGATACAGTTGTGGTTTCTACACAACACACAGAAAAAATTTTAGATAAATCCGGCAATCAAATTACCGAAAAATCTAAAAAAGAAATTGCAGAATCCGTTATTTTCCCCGTCGTTAAAAAATGGATGGATAAGAATACTAAAATTTACATCAATCCAACCGGAAAATTTGTTATTGGCGGGCCACAATCCGATACCGGACTGACCGGACGCAAAATTATTGTGGATACGTATGGCGGACGTTGTCCGCATGGCGGAGGAGCTTTCTCTGGTAAAGATCCTACAAAGGTGGACCGCTCGGCTGCGTACATGGCACGTTATATTGCTAAAAACATGGTGGCTGCCAAGTTGGCACAAGAGTGTACCGTGCAGATTGCGTATGCAATCGGCCGGGAAGAACCCGTTGGATTTTATGTAGATAGTAACGGAACGGCTAAACTTCCCGACGAGAAACTAGCTCAAATTGCCCGCAAGATTTTCCCTCTCACGCCACGCGGCATTATTGAGCATTTTAAATTAAGAAATCCCATTTATCTTCAAACAGCAGCTTTTGGACACTTCGGACGGAGAGAATTCCCTTGGGAAAAAACAGACAAAGTATCTGCCTTACAAAAAGCTGTTCAATAGTTTAATGCCCCGCATATGCGGGGTCTTTTATAGGAGAATAAACATGAAAAAAGTTTGCTTAATTTTAGCTGACGGATTTGAAGAAATGGAAGCAGTGGGCACTTATGCTCTATTAAGCCGCGGTGGTTTAACCGTAGACATTTATGCATTATCCGATCAAGATACCACCGGGCGGTTTGGTCTTACCTGTACCAAGTTACACGCGTTTTCCGATATACAACCTAATCTGTATGACGCATTGGTACTTCCGGGTGGGCCGGGATATGAACGGTTGGAAAAAAACGGTATTGTTCAGCAACTTATTAAACAATTTGTCAATGAAGGGAAAGTGATAGCTGCCATTTGCGCTTCCCCCACCATATTGGGACGGGCCGGATATCTGAAAGGGAAAAGATATACTTGTTTTACAGCCATGAACGAAGATTTCGGCGGGGTATTCACCGAAGAATATGCTACTGTGGATGGTAATATCATTACCGGGCAGAGTGCTGCAGCTACTATAGATTTTGGATTAGCCATCATAGAAAAATTATTGGGCAAGAACCGGGCTGACGAAGTAAAAAAAAGTATTTACTATAAAAAATAATCCATAACGAGAATTATTTTTTAAGATACCGCTTCCCGCCAAAAGACAGGTGTCCGTCGGCTCACAGTTTAAGGCAGGCAATAATACTTCCAAGAACCCGCCTGACTTCTAAGATCTCCGTTCATCGCTTTTGCCACACGATCACCCAGCGGAGTCGCCGAGTGTGCCCATAGAAGTGAAGGACAAGAAATAGAAGAATCCGCAAGACTCATGTAAATATCTAAATTAAGACCGTAGCTGGTTATAGTAAAACGCAATCCACCTGATCCGCTAGGATGCAACAATAATATATTATATCCATCATAATAAGCCTGTTCCCCCTGACCCTCATGCGGTGCGACCATACGGGTTGGCGTAGAGATATCTACATCTAATTCATCAAATGTAAGAGCATACGCACCATTAGCCAAATAATATGCTTTTTGTGCGTCCCGTAACGAACGTAAAAGCGGCATTAGCCGTACGGTACGTGCTTTTGCCACCGCTACTTGATACTGCGGCAGGGCTACAGAAGCCAGTATCCCAATAATTAACACTACTACCAATAATTCTATCAGCGTAAAACCTTTTGTACGATTTTTTCCTTTTTGCATACGTACTCCTGTATGAGGTCAGATATCAAGATGGTAGCAAAAAAAAAACAAAGTCAAGGGGTTTCTTATATTACATATTACCGCCCGGTTCAATAAAAAAAGAACCCAAGAAGTTGGGTTCTTTTTGATTCAGATAACAAAACAGCTAAAACCGTAAGGACAATGATGCCTCCGCCCCCATTCCATAATGAGCATAGTTGGCGGCTAAACTCAAATCCATATAGGACGGTAATTTGAAATTAAACCCGGCTGTGGCACGGGCCGTAGCGGCATGCTCGCGCGTACCCCGCAAATCAGCCGCTAGAATACCGTTGCCGATATTAAGCGTCGTATAATCAATTCCTCCGCCGATATACGGCACAAAATACTTAAATTTCATGGAAAGCACTAAGCTGGCATTGTAATGGGTAGCAGAAAAATCTTGTGCACTGGCACTATGCGCCGCTAATACTAACATAGGTTGCAGTGAGCCAAGCACTTCGCTGGGACGGGTAATTCCCCAACGCAAGCCGCCTCCGGCAATGGTAAGGCCCTGATAACTACTGGCCCGAATAAATCCATCCAAACGAAATGGCATCCCAATATCGGCTTGTAACCATGGGCTAAATACGCTCCCTACTTCATCTCGGTCCCCTAACGCGGTATGATTGCGCTCGGCTGAAGTATCTCCATGCCCTTCGCTCATTTTAAAAATCATACCGGCACGCGGCCCAATTTGAAATCCTCCCCAACCCAAAATACGCCCGGTAGTGTACGTACCGGAGCCGATAAGTCCGCCTAAATCTTTAGTGAATGCGCGCACATTATTAGATGTCACATTCGCACCGAAATCATCCCAATTTCCATGCGCACTTGCCGGCAAAGCCGCGCACGCACAAAAAAGTAAAACTACTATAAGTTGTTTTATGGTCATTTTGTAATTTCTCCTAGTGGAATTTGATTAAAATGGTCTGCAAAAAGAAGTTCATCCCCCGGGCGCACACATCCTTTCAGACTTCCCCCCGGCAACTCCAATGTGTAATAACCACCACGCACCAACCGGCCCAAACGCCAAGGCTTCATATTTTCTTTTACATAAAGCACGCGGCCGGATTTGTCACAAAACACGGCATCTATACTAAATCGCATGAAACAAGTATGAATTTGAAAACACGGCGCCAACAAGAGCCCTTGCCCCGGCGGTAATTGTCTACGAAACATCAAACCTGCTAACCGTGAAAGGAAGGTATCGGCCACTTGTACTGCTTCTGCAATTATTTGTCCTCCCGGACGCACTGCACACTTCATACGATTATTCCTTATCTTCCATTATTCGCGTCTGCAATGCCTTTTCTATGTGGGCGAACCACTTGGCATCCAACACGGTAACCTCTTTGGATGTTACCAAAGAAAATCCGTCTTTATTCTTAAATATCAAAAACGTAAGTTGCCATTTTTCATCTATAGCAACATCCGCAATCCACATATCCGGTCGGGTTTTAGCCGCCCGAAAGGAAACAATCTGCCAATTTCCTCGCGCATCTTTTTGCCGACAAACAGCCGGACATGTTTTCAACCATTCAAAGGTAGCTTTATCCAACACCCGCACATTTGCATATCTCGCACGTGTAAGAGGTAAAACAGGACGACCGTTTTTAAACGAAACGCCATCCAATTGAAACAAGCTCCCATATATTACATCAAAAGCGCGCAGACCAACAGCCAAACACATCAAAACAAGCACAACGGCTGCGCGCTTGCAAAAAACCATCATTACGCGGCTACACGTTCCACGTAGTTACCCGTACGGGTATCTACCAATACCGTATCGCCTTCATTGATAAAAAGCGGCACCTTAATCACGGCCCCCGTTTCCAAAGTAGCTTCTTTGGTGGTATTGGCAACAGTATCTCCTTTTACACCGGGAACAGTAGAAGCAATTTTAAGCGGTACTTTAATCGGCAATTCTACATTAAAAAGCTTGTCATTAATATAGATACCGGTAGCGTCCATATTATCTTTTAAGTATTTGGTCAAATCGCCCAATTTGCCGGCCGGTACTTCCACCTGGTCATATGTTTCAGCATTCATGAAAGTAGCCATATCTCCGGAGGTATATAGATAAGTAAACGGACGTTTTTCCACTTCTACTTCTTTGAATTTATCTTCCGGTCGGTATGACGTTTCAATGACGGAACCCGTATTGATATTGCGCAATTTCACGCGAACCACAGCGCGGGCCTGGCTTTTGCGGTGATGTTGGAACTCAATAATTTCCACGAGCTGGCCATTTTCATCTTCAAAAATCAGCCCTTCTCTAAATTCAGTGGTACTTAACATAATTTACTCCTTTTTACGAGTCATGCCCGTAATTATTTTTGTGTCAATTTTTTGGAACCGGTTTTGGTTACCAGGAAACTGTCTTCCAAACGGATGCCCCATTTCCCGGTAAAATAGATGCCCGGCTCTACTGTTACAACTGCATTTTCCGGCAAAACAGCGGCAGAACCCGAACGCAAAATAGGGGCATCATGTACAATTAAACCGATACCATGCCCCGTAGTATGGAAAAATTCTTTTCCATATCCGGCAGCTTCAATTACTTCGCGAGCGGCCTTATCTACTGCTCCGGCAGTAATACCGGCACGCAACACCTTTACACCGGCTCGGCGTGCTTTATCTACAATGTTCCAAATTTGAGTATATAACGTGGGCGCCGGGGCACCATGCCACCAACTCCGCGTCATGTCCGAAGTATATCCTTCATAAAAACAACCGAAATCCATCAGTACCGCTTCTCCCTTCTTAAGTTTACGCGTTTTAGAAGGAGTATGGTGGGCATCTGCGGTATTTTCCCCAAAACAAACAATGTTGAACGGAACACTGTCCGCACCACGCTTATGCATAGCTATTGCCATTAAAATACGAACTTCTTCTTCCGTCATGCCTGTCTTAATTTTGGGTTTTACTTCGTCAAAAGCTTCCCAGGCAATTTTACAGGCCTTACGTAATTTGGCCACTTCGTCCGCATATTTTCCTTTACGCATTTGGCTCAAAAGCCCTTCGGCGCGAGCACATCCTGCCTTCGTCAACATTTCTCCACTGGCAAAATCCACCTGATCCGGGTCAAATGCCACTTGTTTAAGCCCCATTTTGGCAACTTTCTCCAACGCCCCCGCCAGCATAGTACCAAACGGAACATCTTCCGTTTTCAAGAAAGAACGAGCCGGTTCCATTTTACTGACAATCAACTTTTTAGTAATACAGTAGGCCTTTTGCGGAGTAATCAGGAAGACGGCTTCCCCAGCGGACAATTCAATTCCACACAAGTAACGTTGTTCCACCGGAGAAACCGTAATATATCCTTCCCAACCAGCTTCTTTTAATGCCCGGCGGAAATGTTGCATCCGTTTAAGAGATAAATCTTGTTTTGTCATAAATTTTATTTCTTTGTCAAAATTTTGGCACCTGTCTTGCTCACTGCCAAGGAGTCTTCCAGCCGTACTCCGAATTTACCCGGTAAATAAATCCCCGGTTCTACCGTTACCGTATTTCCTTCCCGCAAAATAGTTTTTGCATCTGCACTATTGTACGGTTCCTCATGAATATCGATACCCACTCCGTGCCCTGTGCGGTGCGTAAAGTAATCACCATAGCCGGCCGCCTGAATTACACCACGGGCATGAGCATCTATTTGGCATGAAGGAACTCCCGGGCGAACAGCTTTGATTCCTGTTTGACGGGCTTTATCTACAATCTTCCAGATTTTCTTATACTCTGCCGGAACATGTGTTCCATGCCACCAGCACCGAGTAATATCGGAACAATAGCCCTGATAAATACACCCATAGTCCATCAAAACGGCATCTTCTTTTTTTAGTTTGCGTGTCCCCGTTTCGTGATGCGGATTAGCGGCATTCTCACCAAAGGCGACTATCGTGGCAAAGGAAGTAGCCCAAGCTCCTTGCATACGCATAAATTGCTCTAACATAGAGGCGACTTCACATTCCATCATGCCGGTTTTTATACGAGGTTTTACATATTCATATGCTAAATAGGCAATCCGGTTGGCTTGACGCATTTTTTTCAATTCGTCACTATCCTTTGTCTCACGAAGACGAGAAATTAAACTCGGCAATTCCACAAGTCCTGCCGTTCTCATTTGTTTACCGGATAGATAAGTTTCTTTTGCGGCATCAAATCCAGCGCGAGAAATTTTCTTCTTTTTGAGATATGCAATCGCAGCGCCCAAACGGTCCGTATCGCAACCAATGACTTCCAAATACGGGGCAAATTTACTGAACGATTCAACATATAATTCTCGTATAAAACACGTCATTCCTTTGGGGTGTATTACGAACACTGCTTCCCCTGGATAAAATGAAAAACCGGACAAATAAAACTGATCCAACCGATCCGTAATTAACCAAGCGCTTACTTTGTTTTTGCGTAACAGCCCTCGTACGCATTCCAACCGGGCTTGCACAATTTTTTGCATAGACATAGTTAAAATTACCCACTTTGTAAAATATCTTTATATATGATAACAATTTTTTACTCAGCACTACAAACAAAATTACATCCTAATATTTTTTATAAAAATTTGGCGTCAAATTCAGGCCAGAATTTACTATAATGAAAATATGGCGTCGAAACCTTTTATTGTGATAGGTTGTGTGGCAAGTTTTTTGGCAGCGGCTATAACAAGTGCCGCGGCCTCTTTTACGTCGGCTGACGGGTCATTTACCTTGGATACGCCTTCCGGTTGGAAACAATCCGCCAAACCAGCGGCAGATTCTGTACTTACCGTAGAAAAAGGCACTGCTCGTATTGAAATCAAGCCCAATGAATGTTCTACCGAAACTTGTATTGAAAACAAAATCAACGAAGATTTAACTGAAATTAAGCGTAAAAAAATGCAAGTGGTCGGAAATGCCTACACGGGGGAAGACATTAAACGTATCGAATTTTCTACCGGAGAACCTTTTTTTTACATCAGTTTTTACACTCCTAAAAATGATTTCGGAGCCGGATACTTTTTAATCAACGGAAAAGCTTATTCTATCCTGGCCCGTAATTTGACTTATGCTGAAACTGATTTGATTTTTTCACTCATTTCTCCTTCAGTTCCTCAAACGCAGCAACCACAGACGCCTTCCTTGGAAGTAGATTTGCAAAATTCGCGTGCATACGACATCCCTACTGTGCCGGATGTACAAGAAGAAGCCGTATCTGCTCCCGAAGAAATACCTGCGGTACAACAACCGATAGAACGCGAACCTTTCTTCCAGCGGATCTTGAAACAGGGCAGAAGTATAAAATCCCGTCTGGCCACTCATTCCATCAACACATTTGTTGCTTCCCGTATGCCGCCATATATTCGGCAAATGGGACGCGGGTTTGATATATTGGTTCTTATCGGCCTATCCTATGTGGGTTTGTGGATGATGGCTTTGTTGTTGCGTTGGCTCATTGCCGCTAAAACCAACTGGCCAGCAGCCAATCCGAATTCTCTATACCCCATTCATTTTAAACGTTTGTATGGAACGCCCTCCCTTATATTCCGAGCAAAAGATAATCAGGGGAATATCCTCATTTCTCTTTCCAGCCGGTGGGACAGTCTGTTCCTGTTTTCAGGGATTCTTTTGATAATATCTACGTGCATTTTATTAGTGGTTTGCGGACTGGTCCAACGGGCTCAATTATTTGCCATATCCACCTTTACGTACGATTCCATTTATTCAATTTGTTCGTTATTGATACCTTTGGGATTGATCATCTTTTTCTGCGGATTTATATGGTCTCAACTAGTGCTGCGCGAAATTAGTTTATTCGATCGTAAAGGCAAAAAAGCCGCCGTAGTGATGCAAAAAGGATTTGGATTAACTTCCGAACATTATGAAATTTATTTTGCCCGCTCTAAAGAAATGCTGACCGTCACGCGCAAACGTTTTTCTTTTAGACGGGAATGGATGCTTTATAACGCGGAAGGATACACGTTGGCTCATGTGCACGAACGTAGCATATGGCGTGGCCTAGCCCGCAAATTATTTGGACACTTGTGGGGATTTTTGCGTGCTGACTACGATATCACCGGGCAAATGGATAGCACCGGTACTATTCAAAATTCACACGCCGCTTTTAATTGTTTTACTTGCAACTTGGATAAACCACAAGCTATTAATGCGCGGGATCTACTCGTACTGTCTCTGTTAATCAACATACGAGATCGCGACAAGTGGTATCCTTGGTTCAATTGATTGATATGCGTTTTATTTTCGTGTTTCTATTATGCCTAGCACCGATTAGTGTGTCGGCCCAGCCCTTACAAAAACAAGTGGAAGAAAAAATCAAACACTCCGTGCTACAAGGGGCCGTTTGGGGTGGTATGGCTGTCCGCTTTAACAAGTCCGAAACGCCTCTTTTTGCCGTGCACGAAAGAACCCGTTTGACCCCTGCAAGTACTCTTAAATTACTCACCACTGCAGCCGCTCTGGAAACATTCGGTCCGCACCATCGCTTTCAAACCCATCTATATGCTCAGCATACTCCTCAGGAAAACGGAATCCTGAATGGTTCCTTATACTTACAAGGCGGCGGAGATATGACGTTAGGTTCTACCCGTGTACCTGGGGCAGAAACTTGGGAAACAGTTGCTCATCGTTGGGCAATGCGTGTGAAACAAGCAGGGATCACGCATATCAAAGGAAATTTATATGCAGATGTTTCACTCTTTGAAGGGCCGTCCGTATCCCCAAAAGTAAATTGGGAAAATATGGGCAATTATTTTGCTGCTCCCGTTAGCCCGTTATGTTTTAACGATAATTTATTTGAAATTCATTTTTCCCCCCAACCTCGGGCCAATCACTCCGTTTCTGTTGATCACATAGATCCTCCAGTGCGAGGGATACATATGCAATCCTTTGTGACAACAGACGGTAAATCTAAAAAAGATAATGCTTATGTATATGCAGCCCCCGGACAGTACGATCTAAAAATTTTTGGGACCATCCCCACCAATTCGAAGGGATTTACCATCAAAGCGGCCTTACCCGATCCGGCTCTTTTTGCGCTACAAGCCCTACAAGAAGCCCTGCAAACACAAGGCATTCAATTGGACGGCGAATTAAAGATACTTTCGCAAGCTCCTGATTACAGCACTATGCAATTAGTGGATACGTATCAATCCCCGGAATTGAAGGACATTATTTTGATTGTTAACAAGCGTAGCTTCAATTTGTATGCAGATATGTTGTTACGTCATTTAGCCATTCACGCCGGTCAAAAAGGAAGCGTGGAAAACGGAACTGCGCAACTTAAAAACTTTTTGGTAAACCACCACATTGCCGGGGCTAATGATGTGGTATTATATGACGGAAGTGGCTTATCCCGCGATAACCTAGTTACCCCTCGGGTGTTGGCTGCCACATTAAATTACATGACAAAAAGTCCTCATTTTGAGTATTACTATAATTCATTGGCTACCCCAGATGACCGGGGCGATCTACTGCTTTTGCGTCGTTACTTAAAACCGCTTAAAAGAATAGAGGATGTACGTGTAAAAGGCGGAACAATTGATAACATCAAAGCTTTAGCCGGCTATATAAGGACGGAAGAAGGAGAACTCATTTCGTTTGTGTTTATGGCTAATAATTTGGCCGGAAAAGATGAAGCACTTTTCCGTATTCACGAAGATATTATCAAAAACTTATTGCAAGTAAAGTAGTTCCTTCTATCCCAAAAATCGTAGCCACAAGCTACGATTTTGATTTTATCAAGCACCAGTAATTTCTATATTTTTCCATTTGCCGCGAGCAAACCGCCACATCATTAAAAGTGCCGTTAGCCATGCATAAAATGTCAGCCAACTCCACACCCAAAATACAGATAGTTGCCACACATATATAATTAACCACGTCCCGGGGATCAGTAACCCCCACGCGCATGTGAGCATAACCGTCATATAAAATTTTGTATCCCCTGCGCCACGCAATGCTTCACCAAAAATCAAATAGGTAGCATCCCCCACCACAAAAAAACTCATCAGCCGCATTAAGGGATACGTTTTAGCAGCTATTTCCACTGCATTGCTCGAAGTAGATGGAATAAACAATCCCACAAACAATGGCGTTAAAAAAAAGAATATACACCCCACACTTACAGCATAACCATACCCGATTTTACATGCATTTTTTACTACACGCGCACTTAAGTCAGGCCGTTTTAATCCTTGGTATTTACTAACGAGAATTTGTATACCGATGCCCAGTCCAAGTACCACCATAAACACAACCGGCTGCATGGACATAACAACATTACTGGCTTCTAAAGATACAACATCTATATGCCCTACCATAAATGTAAAAAGCGTAAAGGACATTATATCCATCAAAAAACCAAATCCATTCGGCACTCCGAAACGCAATAACCGCGAGAAAACCGGCTTATAAAATCCTGCCAATTGTGTGATACGGTATTCTTTACGCACGCGTGCTCCCAAAATAAGCCCTGTGTAAATAAGCGTCATTGAGAGCGCACCTAATACCGTAGACCATCCTGCTCCGCTAATTCCCATTTGCGGGAAACCAAGTTTGCCGAAAATCATCACATACCCAAGCACAATATTAATAGCATTTCCAATCAAAGCAGTATACATGGGTATTTTTGTTTGCCCGCGTCCACTAAAAAAGCTGGACAGAGCGTTGTTGATTACAACAAGTCCGGCAAACAAATTTAGAATGGTAAAATATTTTATTTCCAGTGCTGTTACCTCGGCCCCGTGATTAAATGCACGGATAAGAATATTTCCTACAGGGGTTAATCCAGCCAACACGGCGGAAGATATTACGGCTATCAAGACTCCTTGCCACAATGAAATAGTAACAGAAGCAAATTTCTTTTTTGCATGATACTGTGACACAAAAACACTTGTGTAGCTAGCTACCCCCATAAACATACTCGCGAATGTCAGTGCCAGTGCTCCCGCCGGCACACACGCGGCAAGAGCTTCATGTGAGTGCCATGCTAAAAACATACGATCGGCAAATTGCATAACTACTTGCGCGGCCATCGTAATAATAAGCGGATATGACAAAAGCCATAATTCTTTTAAAGAGGCTTGCTCACACGGTTGTTTTCGTTTCATTTTTAACTCCACAAAAAAGAGCCCCGTTACCGGGGCCCTTTTCAAAAGTCTTTCAAAACTTATAGTTTGACGACTTTAACGGCTTTCGGGCCTTTTTCAGATTCTACGACTTCGAATTCCACTTCTTGACCTTCGGCCAAGGTTTTGAAACCGTCGCCTTGAATTTCTTGATAGTGTACAAAGAGATCTTTAGAACCATCTTCGGGGGTTACAAAACCGTAACCTTTTTGATCGTTAAACCACTTCACTTTTCCTTTAGGCATGTTACTAATACTTCCTTAAGTTAGAATAATTAGGCACACAGACACGCTGTAGCACCTGTTTTTATTATACTATAAATAAAACAAAATGACACAATTCTTTTTGCAAAAAAAAGATTATAATAGAACTATGCAAATTGTAGAAGCTGTCCCGAACATATCAGAAGGACGTCGCCCCGAAGTTATCCAACGTATTGCAAACGCAACGCAAAACATTCCCGGTGGAGCGCGGATATTACATATTGACACCAATCCGGATGCGAACCGCACTGTAATGACTTTGGCAGGCACCCCACAAGCAGTGGAAAAAAGCTTGTTTATGCTAATTCAAACAACCACACAAGAAATTGATATGCGTATTCAGCGGGGAGCACATCCGCGATTGGGAGCGGTGGATGTATGTCCGATTGTACCCATACGCGGAATTACATTATCAGATACAGCTCGCCTAGCAGAACAGTTTGCCCGACGCGTCGCTAACCAACTGCACCTCCCCACTTATCTATACGAAGCCAATGCTCTTACCCCACAACGTAAAGATCTCGCGTTTATCCGTCGGGGTGAGTATGAAAACTTAGCTTCAAAACTGCACACTCTTCCACCCGATTTCGGTCCAACACAATATGATGAACATATCGCCAAAACCGGTGCCATCGTTATTGGTGCCCGTAATTTTCTAATCGCGTTTAATATGTCTTTAGATACTCAAGATATATCCATAGCACGTGAAATTGCCACCCGTCTACGACAAAGCAGCGGAGGGTTACCCTACGTCAAAGCTATTGGCTGGTATATGGACCATTATCATTGCGCGCAAGTATCCTGTAATTTAACGGACTATGCTCAAACCGGTTTAGCCCAAGTTTGGGAAACCTGCCGCCAGGAGGCTACCGCGCTAAACACTCACATCACGGCAGGTGAATTAATCGGGCTTATTCCGTTAGACGCACTGACACAAGTCGGGCAATTTTACAAACCCGGAGAAAAGAACTCTGCAACATTGGTAGATGTGGCAGTAGAAAATTTATTGTTGAGCAAAATACGTCCTTTTATGCCCGAAGAACGTATTCTAGAATATAAGTTGAAACAACTTTTATAATAATTGCACCAGGCGGACGTAGCCATCCGGCGGAATTTCTTCCGGACGAACTGTAAGAGGTAAATGCAACTGTTGTAGCGCAAGGGAAACTTTTTCTTTGTCATACCCCGCCAACCCTAGCGCATTTAGCAAAGTTTTACGACGGTGCAAGAAGGCAGCATGTACCACTTGGCACAGGCGCTCCCATTCCACGGTAGGAGCCGGAATCTTTTCAAATGCTAACACAACACTCTCCACTTTAGGGGGTGGAGTAAAGCAAGTACGTCCGACTTTACAAATCAAACTCACCCGGGCACGCAACTGACTTAAAATACTTAACGGACCGTAAAATTCATCCCCGGCGTTGGCACGTATTTTTTGGGTATGTTCTTTTTGAAACATAAAAACTGCTGTTTGAAAATGAGGCCAAGCCAAGACTTTATCTAAAATAGCCGCTGCATCAATGTATGGCAAATTACTCACGAAAGACGTGGGTACGGCTAATAATTGCGATAGGTCAAATTGTAAAAAATCACTCTGTACAATTTTTATTCCTGCTTCATGCGGCAAAGAAGCAGTTAAAAAAGAAACCATTTCCGGGTCAATTTCCACCGCTGTAAAACCCGTAAGGCCGCGTGCGATTAGCGCCTGGCTCAAGGCTCCCTTACCGGGGCCGATTTCCACCACTTGTTCCCGACGAAGCAAAAGCGCCGCATCTATGATTTGGTTGATGATATTTTTATCGGTTAAAAAATGTTGCCCGTATTTTTGCATAAATTAATGTCCGGTTAAAATTTTTAAATTACGCGCAGCCGTTCTATTGGCAGGATCCAAAACCAGGGCTTGGCGGTAAAAAGAAATTGCCTCATCATCATTCCCGGCGATCACGGCCGCAGTCCCTAATCCCAAAGGAGCCAATACTTCTTGCGGATAACGAGAGGAAACTTTTTCAAATTCTTCCCGCGCCAATTGGCTATTACCCTGGGCAAGGGCCGCCAACCCGGTGAGCAAAGAACACATATTTTCAGAAGGGCACGTAAATTCTTGCAGATCTTGTTCCGCCTCTTGTACAAATTTCAACCAGGTACGGCCCATAACCCATAGCCCCATATCATTACCCACAATGCGCGGATCGTACACAGCTTTGGGCGGAGTCGTACGGGTTTGGGTAAGTGCGCCGGGGGCGGCATAATCGGCGGTACGCCCTTGGAGCGACAAATTCATTTGATATCCCTCTTGCGTTTGGGATACGGCCTGCCGCAGTACGGAAGCAAATTCTGCGATTTGTGTTTCACGCACTTGGCTATCTGCCGCCGGAAGCGTAAACATACGTTTAAAAGCGCGGGCGGCAGTTCCCGCTCCGGCCCCTCCCTGCGGAGTTTGGCTGGCACGAAACTTTTGATATTCACGTTCAAATGAATTTCCCTGGCGGGAGTTTGACGAAGTAGCGGCAGACGGTACATATTCTAAAGATACTTCCAACTCTATAGGTTTAGCAGCCGGCACCTGGGCCAAATTTTGGGCAAACTGCTCAATTTGTTTTTCAAATGCTTGCGGGGTAGTGCCGCTGGCGCGGTAAACAGCATTCAAAGCCAAGCCATCCTGATTAAATTTAGAAATAGAAAACGCTTCCTCCAACACATTACGGGCTTGTAGTTCTTTACCCTGGCGCACCAGTAAAAACGCATAACGCAAGCGCGCCACATAATCACCCGGTTTCGTTTTAACAGCTTTTTTATAAAATTTGAGGGCATCTTCCGGTCGGCTCATTTTTTCATACAGGGCTCCTAAACTTAATTGGGCGTCTTCATACGCCGGGAAAAAATGTAACGCTTTCTTAAAGGATTGTTCGGCTTGTTCATCACGTCCGAGCGATTCATATAACGTAGCCAATTGATAGTGATACAGCGGCTCACGCGGGGC
>CACYBL010000104.1 GCA_902772695.1 uncultured Elusimicrobium sp. | reverse complement strand
GTTTTAAAATCTGCGAGTCAAAGGAATAAAAATACTATGTTGGCATATACAATAGCAGGTCTTTTATCAGCGTGCCTCCTAGGAGGAACAATTTTTTTGGGGTATCGATTATTTAATTGGGCATTTGCAACAGGGGACATCTTTGCCGTACTGGGGATGTATGTTGCCACGTATACTGTTGCCTTTATATTAGTCTTTGTTAATGGACTTGTAGGTAATGTATTGGCAAACATAAAAGGAGATAATGCCTTTGGGATAATTATGGGTTCATTATGGGCAGGCCTATTTGTTGCTATAGCCCTATACCCTTGGTTTAAATCTCCCTATACAATGGGTTTAATAGTTGTACGTTCTGTGGGAAGTTTTTTGGGGTTGGCAAGCACAGTGTGGGCGTTTATAATGGTTTACCTGATGAGTACCAAATAGCGCTGCTATATGATTCCTAGATTAAAGGCTCTACTTTATTTCTGCCATTGGCGATTTCTATATCTCTTTGCAAGTAGTCATTGTGTACAAGCATGGGCTTAGAAAGTGAGATTAAATCCCGCCCTTCAATCATGTTAAACTTTTTTGTTTGAGCGTGCGAAAGCCGCGAAAGGCAAAAACCGCGAGCCCGGCCTGCAGGAAAATTTCGTCAGGAATTTTACCGGAAGGCAAGTCCTGGTGGGCGCAGTAAAATTTGGGCCTCGCATACGCGGGGCCTAAATTTTTCTCGTCGACAAAATCAAATTTCCCGCGGAAAAAATCTGTATTCTATAAAAATTTTTAAGGTCCAAAAAGTTTATGTCGCAAATAGCGCAGTGAACTTTATGCAGTAAAATAACTGGATTAAAAGAAAATATTTTATAATAAAATATATTCCTATTGGGAGAAGAATATGCGTAATTTACACAGATGCTTTTTGTTTGCATTATTAGGAATATCGTTAATAGCGGGTTGTGTTAAAATACATCAATCAAATTTGATCCAAGCCAGTGTAAAAGGACAATTAGATGTTGTTGAGGAACTAATTGCTCGAGGAAACAACGTAAATACCACTGATTATTTGGATAATTGCTTAATAAGCAAAAACATACCGAAAAATGCAAAATTCGGTTTTTATTATTCGTATGGTGGGATTACCCCTTTGATGGCTGCAAGTATGGTCGGAAATGCGGCAATTGTTCGCACTTTATTAAAAGCTGGCGCTGATACCAATGCTGTTTCAAAAGGAGGAGGAACGGCTTTAATGTTAGCCAGCTACAAAGGGTTTGTAGATATAGTAGAAGATTTAATTGCAGCTAGTGCCAATGTTAACGCTGTCACGTACGATGGCTGGAGCGTGTTGATGAGCGCAAGTAGTGGGGGAAATCCAGAAGTTGTCAAGATTTTGCTTACCGCTGGGGCAACCCCCAATGTTACAACTGAAAGTGGGGAAACGGCCGTTTCGGTAGCAAGTTATAAAGGAAATCCAGAAATCATAAAGATGCTTATTGCCGGGGGAGCTGATGTTAACGCTACCAGAGGCGGATTGCCTGCTGTAGCAGAAGCGAGTAAATATGGACAAACGGATGCGGTACGAGCACTTGTTGAATCTGGAGCAGATGTTAACATCTCTCATCCACAAACTGGGTGGAATGCGTTACTGGCGGCTAGCAAATCTGGTTATACGGATATTGTAAATATACTCTTAACTGCAGGAGCAAATGCGAATGCAAGTAGCAATATTGGAATAGCTCACGAAGGACAATATAAGGGAGAGCAAGTTACTTTTGTTCCTCAGGCCAATAATACAAGCTCGTTGATGCAAGCAAGCGCTGCCGGGCATATTGAAATAGTAAAGCTCCTTATTGCAGCAAATGCTGATGTAAACCAAACTAACGCTATGGGACAAACCGCCCTGAGCGTAGCCAAAACTCAGGAAATCAAACAATTGCTCATTCAAGCCGGGGCGAAAGAATAACTGTAATTAATGGTTAGGTTTGAAGCCCACGCGTTATCTGCGCTGTAGAAACTTGAACCTGCCGGCAATAAAAAGCATAGTGGGAATGTCCAATAGGTCATGAGTACAAAGCCAGTATGCATGATAGAGGAGCTGGGGGAACAAACTTGGCCCGGGCGTTTGGGTGGCAGATTTAGAGTTTAGGTTTGATTAGCAAATTGGCTTGCGGAAAAAATCGTGTATATGAACTTGTTTTTCTTCCAATAATGATTCCAACGCCTCCTCACCTTGCTGATTTAAGAATCGCCATTCAGTATCGGAAATGGGCACAACCATTAGAAAATCAACCATGATATCATCGAACGAGATGGGTAAAAGTTCCTTTTGCCACATAGAGGGCATAGTCAGAAATAAATGGGGTGTGGTTGTTTCGGGGACATACAAAGAGATAATATTTCGTAACACTGCCCCGGGTACACCTGCACCGGAGTTCATAATTTCAAAAGCGGCGGCAGAAAGTATTTGGGGGAAATACGTCGTTTCCGAACAACACGTTCCGATAAGTTCCGTCCGCAAGCTCTTCTGCTGGGAAGTCCAACCGAAATCTATCTGTGATAATCCCAACGTTGCATAAGAGACGATACCCTGGGTAGGAGAGTCCTCACAGGACAAAATGTCAATGTGTTTTACATTCTTATCATCCCAATAACGATGCACAGCGGGTTTTTTCCCTTGAAAAACATCCACAACGTCCCGGCAAATTCTTTTTAATGGTTCCATGATAAGTTATTGTTTCCTCCTATAAGAAGTAAATTTAAAAACAATCTAATCCGCATTTAGAATTAAATATATCTGCATTGTAACATTTTCGCTAAAGAAACTATCGACGAAAGTTATACTTGTATATGGCAGAAAAAGTTTGTTTTTAACAGATTTGGAAAAAGTACGGCAGAAAATTCGTACACGTCCCGCCAGTAGTACCACGCTTGGTGGGAAGCCGGACCGACGCTCCGGATGGCCTGCGGCACCTGGGCGAGTTGTCCTTGGGCAAATGTTATCGTGGTATACAAACCCAATAATAAAGTTAGTAATATCCGTTTAAATATTTTCATATTCATAGAATAAGGGGAGAAGGCATGAAAAACTAGGGGCATAAGACCTAGATGAAGGTAGGTCCAAAGGCCCTTGCGCATAGGAGGGGATAAGCTTTACAATCGAGGTATGGAGATGTAACAATGAGATGTGTTGTAAGAAAACAAGGAGATGTTCTATGAAAAAAGGATCAGTTAAGAGAATACTGATAGTGTTGGGATTGTGCTTGGTGGCTTCGCTCTCGTTTGCCACGGAAACAAGAAATACCGATGAGTGTCAGGCTGCTGCAATAGCTTATGTGGAATATTTCGGCGGGGGCGACTCCGCAGATGTAGTATACGACAATGTGTATACCCGTTTTGTCCCTGCGCAAGAGGAATCACCGGCTTTTTGGTTTTATGTTTACCAAAAAGGAAAGATATGGTTGTGCGAAGGTGCCAAGGCAGAAGATTATAAAGATCTTCCGGAATATGTGACTGTACGTGTCTACGAAGGGGACCAAGAAAAAGATCTACGTGCGAAGTACAACGTATACAATGCTGGATATATAATTACGAATCATGGCGATTACACGACGTTTTACTTTGAAAAAGGCGGACAAGCGCATTTCGTCTTGAATTATTTAAAACCGAATACCACGGTGTTATCTGCGGTTCTACCACCCTCATTAAGTGGACGGGCCTTATCCGGGTTTGAGGTGGATTCTTCGTTGCGCCGAGAAAACTGTGGAGAAGAAACCCCGAAATTTATAGAAATGTTGAATGCGGTAACACTTTTATAATAAGCAGTTTCTGTCCAATTGTGTGAGGGATAATCTTGTGATTATCCCTCTTTTTTGATGGAGTATAGTTGCAGTGATACTAGAACCTTTGAAGAATTACAGGTAAAAAACCATAAAACATAGGGCACTTTTTGGTTACTGCCTCGTTGTAAAATGCTGTTCGGCATGCCTTGCTAAAGCCGTCTGCCAATTGATATAGAGTTTGCCCTTTTCAATTTTCTCTAAAACTGATAAGATAAAAACTAACGGGGCATGGCTCAAGTGGTAGAGCGCCCGCTTTGGGAGCGGGAGGTTCCCGGTTCAAGTCCGGGTGCCCCGATTTTTTATGACGCATACTAATCCTACGAGTGTTTTTAATAGAATACATACTTCTGCCGATGTGGAAAAACTTGCCATGGTAGACGGAGTGCGTGCCGCTATTTCCTACCCACAAAAAGCACCTTTTGCATTTTCTTCGTTAGTGGCATCAGCTAATTTAGGAGTTTTTTTTGACGGGTCTGTGTTGTTGGAAGCACAGGTAAGTAATGGCTTGCTTTGGAGCCCTTTCTTCAAATTAGGATTTGTGTCGGAAACATTCCAGCAGAGCTTCCCCGATCAGGCTAACGAGTGGGGCGAGGTTAAAATAGATGAATTGATACTAAAAAAACCGATGCATTATTATCGGCTACGGGTGCGGATGAAAGGGAAAGTACCACTTTTGTCTTTTGGGGTAAGCGGAGCGTGTAAGTCTTCCAATTATGATGAAGAAAAAGCCAGTCGATTGCCTTTCTGTTCGTTTGAAATGGAAGTGTTTCCCATTTCCCAAAAGGAACAAGCCACTCCGGATAATACGCGCATTTGCAGTCCTGTCGCGTTATGTATGGCACTTAATGCGTTGGATCGGCCGATCGTACTCAGTCAAGTATTGCAAAGCGTATATGACCCGGCTGCGGATATTTTTGGCAATTGGTTTTTTAATACGGCGTATGCCTCTAGACAAGGGTTAGATGTTCATTTCTGGCGATTTAGTGCGCTTAATGAATTGGCTGATTTTTGTACGCCAAAGTCGTTAGTGGCGGCAAGTATTGCTTACCAAGAGAACGAATTGCCTAATGCGGCCCAGCCGCAAACCTCCGGGCATTTTGTGCTTATTCGGGGTTGGAAAGACGGTAAAATTCTAGTGGCGGACCCTGCTGCCGATACTGCAGACGGAGTTTTGCGTGCTTATGATGCCAAATCATTTGCGCAAGTGTGGTTAAAGAATAAGCAGGGTGCTGCTTATATTTTGAAAAAACGCTAAAAAAATGATGAAAAAACTATTTATATTATTGACAGTTATTCTATTAGCAGGCGCGTGCGCCAAGCAAACGGCGAACGATACGCTCATCGTGGCGCATAAAGGGGAAATGGAATCGTTGGACCCCGTTTATTCCTATGATGGAGTTACACATGGGATGCTTATTAACGTATACGATACACTGCTTAAATTTAACGGCAGTTCACTTACCGAGCTTATACCGTCGTTATCTACACAAGTTCCCACGAAAGAAAACGGTTTAATTTCCGCGGATGGCCGTACATATACATTTCCTATTAGGCAGGGCGTCAAATTTCACGATGGCCGCGAGTTAACGCCCGAAGATGTGCGCTATTCGCTTTTGCGGTTTTTGCTTTCCGATATTTCCGGCGGACCGTCCAGTTTATTATTAGAACCGATTTTAGGAGTTTCCTCCACCCGTAATGATAAAGGCGAAATCGTCGTCAGTTATAAAGATGCTGCCAATGCGGTGCGTGTGAATGGAAACAACGTCGTTATTACGCTTAAACGTCCGTTTGCACCGTTCTTATATATTTTAGCCCGTTGGGGATATGTAATGAGCAAGTCCTGGGCGGTGGAAAAAGGTGCCTGGGACGGACGTGAAGAAACATGGAAACAATTTAATAATTTTGCCAAAGAAAATTCGGCACTTTTCAACCAAACAAACGGTACGGGGCCTTTCCAAGTGGACCGTTGGGATATTGCGGCAAAACGGTTAACTTTAACTGCTAATGAAAACTATTTTGAAGGCGCCCCCAAATTAAAAACCATTTTGATGATGACGGTAGATGAACCTAGTACCTTGCGTTTGATGTTGGAATCAGGTGAGGCAGATGTGGCGGAACTTTCACCTAAATTTATTTCTCAACTCAAAGACAGTCCAACGGTGGATTTATACGATAATTTACCGCGCTTGCGTACAGATCCGGTTATTTTCTTTACGCTTGATATCAATATGGATGCCAACCCCGACGTCGGTTCGGGCAAATTGGACGGGCAAGGCATCCCACCTGATTTCTTTGCCGATAAAGATTTGCGCAAAGCATTTGCATATGCCTTTGATTATGAAGCATTTTTGAAAGAATCTATGGAAGGCCGTGCGGAAATGGCTACCGGGCCTGCTCCGGCCGGACTTGTCAAATACGATAACAATTTTAAACGCTACACGTTTGATTTGAAAAAAGCCGAGGAGCATTTCAAAAAGGCGTGGGGCGGCCAAGTGTGGGAAAAGGGATTCAAATTTACCATTACTTACAATACCAGCGGCGAGATGCGCCAAATTGCCAGCGAAATACTTAAACGCAATGTGGAGAAGTTAAACCCTAAATTCCAAATTGATTTACGGGGTGTTACGTGGCCTGCATTCTTGGAGAAAACAGCCCGCCGCCAAATGCCGATGTGGGCCCGCGGTTGGGTGGCTGATTATGCCGACGCGCACAATTTCTACTTTCCGTTTTTGCATAGCCAAGGGCGTTATGCACTTTCCCAGGGATACAAAAATCCGGCGATAGATGCACTTATTGAACAAGCTGTGGCGGAAACAAACCAAGCCAAACGCAACGTGCTTTATAAGCAAGTGCATAACCTCATGCATGAAGATGCCATGCAAATTTACACGGTTCATCCCACCGGTTTATGGGCCATGAATAAAAAAGTAAAAGGATTTGTAGATAATCCGGTATATATGGGTATCTATTTTTACCCCATGTATAAGTAATTGAGGATTATTTATTGGATAAAGTAACGGACGTAGGTGCTGCTTTCATCCAATTTGGGGCCAAACGATTTGCAAACCGCAACCGACAAAGGATTGTTGGTGCGAGCGTAACAGTACATTCTATTTTGGACATTGGCACTTTCCAAGGCGGTTCCGGAGTGGGGTTCCCCATAGTAATCAATAATTTGTATCCCGGAAGTTCTGTGAGTCAACTGAATTTTGTTGTAAGAACCGGGAGTATCTGTATTTACATTCTTACCTAACAAGCACTGCCAATCGTCGGGGCAGGAGAAATCTATAGCCAATTCATCAGCTGTAGTGGCATATGTGCCGTTTGCCAAGAAATATACTTGTTGGGCATCGGCCACGGCTCGTACGAGAGACACAATTTTGGCTACTCGGGCTTTTAAAACGGCTTTTTGATATTGTGGCACCGCTACCGCGGCGAGTATGCCGATAATAAGTACCACTACTAATAATTCTATGAGAGTAAATGCTTGTGTATTTCTCATAAAAACTCTCCTTATAATTTTGTCATGCTGAATTTATTTCAGCATCTCACCTTGTTTCGTTTTAGAAAGCGGTAGAGATCCTGAAACAAGTTCAGGATGACGCTTTTTTATAAACCTCTTTTTTGTCCAACACTCTATTATTATCGTTTTTTCTGGGGGGGGTGGCAAGGCCTTTAGAAGCGGTTCTTGGGTCGTTGGCATCTGTTATCGTTTGATTTGCGTCTTACATTTCAATTTGCTATAATAAACTTGCGGGGTAGAGAAGCCTGGTATCTCGCAAGGCCCATAACCTTGAGATCACTGGTTCAAATCCAGTCCCCGCAAAATTTTACTTTATAGGACCGCCCATCAAGGGCGGTTTTTTTATGGGCCCAAATGACCTAGAAAAAAACTAGGTCCAAAAGGCCCTTTCAACTAGGTCCAAAGACCTTTGTTTTTACAAAATAAAAGCATAGAATAAAAATATAGTCAGTAAGAAAATATAGCTAAACGCAGGGAGGAAAAAGTATGAAAAAATTTATGTTAGTTTTACTAGTCAGTTTATTTCCTGTTGCGCTTACCTATGCGCGAACCAATCACCAGGATTTAACCCAACGCGTGGGTTCTATTGTGGCGAAGGTGCAAACGAACTCTAATCGCGTTTTACAAAAATATATCGATTTGTGTGATGGGAATGAGAAATTAGGAAATATTTTGTACGATATACGCAAGGGTAAACCACCCAGAGCCAATGCATTAGGAGAGTATGTAATTACGAGAGATTATGAAGCTTATTTTACTTTAACTGGCTTTTCTCCGTTTCAAAAAATGACCGCTATTAACCGGTATTATCCAGACGGTATATGGGAAGTGGTAAATGGAGAAGTTAAGCATTTGAAGGGACCCTTGGTAGGAGTTCTGCAGGGACATCACCCCGATACAGGCTATTGTCATAAACGCGATTTTTTGACGGGCCGCTATGATTATAACTGCTATTCTGTACGCGGTTACATCGATTATGCATACTCCGTTTACAACCAAAAGGGTGAAAGGGTCTTTCAGCGGCTGAGTGAGCGATACGATCTGCCTCCATTTTTACAAGTACCAATCGGGGATTATAATTTTCGGGTTCACTATAGACAAGCATTAAAAGGACTGCTCCCTTTTGACAAAGAAGCCGATGCCCAACGAGTTGTAAATAGACAAAAAGCAGCTGCTGAAAGGGCAAAAAGGAAAGCTGCACGGAAAGAGAAGATCGGGGAAGCACTAGAAGAAACCGTCGAAAAATGGGAAGAATTATTCCACTAAGTAACAAAACCCCCGGTCAATTGGCCGGGGGTTCTTACCGTTATTGTTACAGGCGCCCCGGTCGTAAGCCCGGGGTGTTTCGCAATTGTTATAGTATGGGGGCTCATTATTATGTACAATACAAGAAAGAGATTTTTAAGCAAATAGGAGAACAGTTATGAAAGTAACAGTATGCATAGGGGGGAACAAAACTATTTCCGGTGCCAGATTAGGTGTTAAATTGGCAGAATTTTTGCAAACCCAAGGTAATGAAGTAAGCATTTTTGCTCCCAAGGGAAAAGGAAATGTATTTTCCCAAGTACCGCTTAAAGAGTATACCGCTTTTACTACGGCCAAAACGTTGGCGGGCATCTTTACTAAAACAGCTTCTCAAACGGTCATCTCACTGATGAACTTGCGTGCTTGCGAGGCGGCCATTTTGGCGCAAATACCGTTCGTGTATGTAGAGTATGAGAATTTTCAAGAAGATAAGACTGTTAAAAATAAAAAAGCTATTTTGCAAAAAGCCGTGCGCGTGCTAGTACTTGGGGAAAGTGATAAACCGTTAAACAAAAAAATATACGGTACAAATGCCGTGCGGGTTACGGAACCTGCTGTTTGGGTGGAGCATTATAACTACAACAAACCGGCTTGTTTTAAGAAAGAAAACAATATCGTAGCTGTAGGCCCCCTGTCTAAAGAAAGCGGATTTGATACATTACTGGAAACTTGGGCTCGGTTGGCTCCGGCGCACAAGACCTGGCATTTGACTTTGGTAGGGGATGGAGCTAAAAAAACGGCTTTCAAACGCTTTATTGCCAAGAACAACTTGGAAGACAGCACGGAAATTATCCCTGCCCAAAGTGATGTATACAGTTTATTGCGCAATGCCGATATCTTTGCATACCCCGCCGTGCAACCTGCTTTGGCAGATATCCTGCTTGATGCCATGGCCAGCAAATTACCGTGTGTGGCCTGTGAATCACCGGCTGTTACGGCTTTGGTGACCAATGGGGTGAACGGGGTGATTGTCAATGCGGGCGAAGAAGAGCCTTTCACCATTGCATTAGATGATATGATGGTCAACTGGGGAAAGCGCGTGGGGATAGCGATAGAAGCCAGTAAGCTCAAAGAAAAGCATCCCTTTGAAATGTTTGTGCAGGCAGTAGCCGAAAAACTGGCTAAATAGAAAAGGACTCCGCGTGCGTATTACTTGTGTAATTGGTACGTTGGGTGGTGGCGGAGCAGAGCGGATGATGGCTTGCCTGTGTGCAGGTTTAGCCGCTCGTGGTCACCAAGTTACCTTGCTTACACTGGATGATACAATCCCTGATTTTTATACGTTGCCCGCGTCTGTGACGCGGGCACGCGTACATTTGCCGACTTTTCGTACCCCCGGCTTATGGAGGGGATGGGTGCGGTTGTATAAACTAACCCGCGCATTATGGACTACTCGCCCTCAGGTGGTCATTAGTTTTATGACAGTTAGTGTTTTGGCTTCCTGTCTATTGTTGCGTATTCCCTATATTTATGCCGATCATTTAGATGTCCGTCACTTGGCTTACTCCCGCAAGTGGCAGTATTTACGCAACATATTGCTTCGTTTTGCCTACTGTGTAACAGTTCTTTCTTATCGTGATAAACAGTTTTTACAAGAACGTCATCCTTCTTGGCGGACTCAAGTGATTTATAATCCGGCCCCTATCCCTCCAACGAAGTCGGGTGATCGGCCCGTATGTTTTAAAACCGGGGTGAAATACGTGTTGGCGGTGGGACGTTTAACGACACAAAAAGGATTTGATCGGTTATTGCAAGCATGGAGTTCAATAGGTCCGGAGCGTTGCGGTTGGAGGTTGGCCATTGTGGGAGCCGGTGAATTAGAAAGCGCGCTTAAAGCGCAGGCCCGAGAGCTAGGCCTAACAGAAGAAGTAGATTTCATTGTTCCGCAGAAAGATATATTCGCTTTATACAAACATGCCCAGATCTTGGCTATGTCTTCCCGCGCAGAAGGATTTCCGTTGGTGTTGTTAGAAGCTATGGCGTCGGGATTGCCCGCCGTGAGCTTCAATTGTACGGGGCCGGATGTTATTATTCGTCACGGTTTGGACGGCTTACTGGTTCCGCAAGATCGGGTTGATTTGTTTTCTGCCGCGTTGACTGAATTAATGAAGAATGAAGTGCAGCGTCGGGAATTTAGTATTCGTGCCCAAGAAGTCACAGAGCGTTTTTCTATAGAAAATTATTTGAATTCATACGAGGCTCTATGCAATCAAGCCCACTTATCAGCATAATAGTGCCGGTGTATAACGTTAAAGACTATTTAGCCGACTGTTTAGAAAGTTTGGTTGCACAAACGTATGGTTCTATAGAAATAATAGTTGTGGATGATGGCTCCACCGATGGTAGTAGTATTTTATTAGACGAGTTCGCCCAACGTGATGCACGTCTGCGTGTCATACATCAATCTAACCAAGGGGTAGCGGCAGCCCGTAGGAAGGCACTGTCCGTGGCTCACGGAGATGCTATTCTTTTCGTGGATGCAGATGACGTGCTTTCTTCTTCCTGCCTTCAAGAATTAGTTCAGGTTTACACGAAGACACATGCTCATGTGGTCGTATCTCCTATGGTCCGTTTTTCTGCATGTCCACAGGCTCCTTTAGTAGTAGCTAATGTTTTTTCAGCCGGTTGTTTAGGCGGAGGACAGCGCGTACGATTGTTTGAAGATTTCTCAGCGGTTATGGCATTGTGTGGCAAGTTAATTTCCCGTACAATTTTGGAAGGGTTGCCTTTGCCTCAGTCACAAACCGGGGATGATATTCTTCCAACCACATTTTTAATTTGCGCAAGCGATCCCGTGGCGTTGGCTCCCCGGGCCTGTTATTTTTATCGTCAGCGTATAAGTTCCCAAAGTCATGCTGGAGATGGGCGATTTGAAGGGTTGTTAACCGGCTTTTGTGCGGCTAAGCAGTTACTTAAACAGAAAAAAGTTTATGAAGATTTTGCCCCCGGTTTTGAGTATGTTTGCCGGGTGGTATTAACCAGTTTTATGGAGAAGTACGGACTGACTCCCCGAGAGGAAGCATTATTGCGTAAGCATCGGGAGGACTTGATGCTACCGGCTGGCATATTTGGTGGCCGACCTTGGAAGTTTCGCCTTCGTCAATGGATTTTTGACCGAAGTTTGCGTTATGGGTTTTCGTATGCTTTTTGGATGCACGGTTTACGCAGATTGATGGGCCGTATCTAAGAATCGTTTCAAATCCCCGCTATAATACGAGATGCCGGCCAACATACCCACAAACAGGATTCCCTCTATGGCTAATGCTTGCCAGGCATTGTTTCCGGATAAGAACCAACGGTAGAAAACGGCAGGTAATATAGCCATCATATTCAATACAAGCAGGTGTATCATTTCCAATAATGCAGGTTTGAATGTATCAAACGGCAGGATCCGTTTGAAAAAAACGGCATTGATGGCAAGTCCTACTAATGTGCATCCTGCCAACAAATACGGTAACGAAAAGGGGCCAAAGTAAAAAAGTGTGAAGGGTGTTAAGACGATACAAAGCCCGGTGCTGGCCAGCGCATAAGGCATAAATTCTTTCAGTTTGCGTTTGGCGGCTACGACGTTATTTTGCATTAATACGGGGACCGTCAACAAAAGGGTAATTAACAGCGGACGTAAAAAACACACGGTTTGACGGACATCTAATTGGGTAAAAGCTCCTCTTTTGAAGAAAATAGTTACAATGTCCGGCGCAAAGAAAATAGAAAAAACCACCAGCGGTGTGAGTAAAAATGCCAAACCATAATGCGCGCGGAGGAACGCCCGGTTAAACGTAGCGGTTTGTTCGTGGGTGGTGTGTTCCGTAAGTTCAATTTTGGCAATATTGGTGATGCGTGCAATAAATACTTCGGAAGCAGAATCAGAAAGTTGTTTAGCATAGTTAAGTGCGCTAACAATCCCGGTAGAGAATCCGCTTAACAAATAAACCGGCAACATTCCATTTATTAAGGTGGCAGCTTCTATAAGTTGGTTGCTGATAAGATTTTTACAAAATTTTCGGGAGTGGAAGATTTCGCCACGGGTCAGTTTCCATCCCAGTTCTTTTTTCATGACCCGGCCCAAGATTATAATTTGAAGTAAATTGGCTATCACAAATCCATACATCATGCTGATAATTCCATATTGTTTGCCCCCGATGATTAGAAACAACAGCGGTAATGCGGCATTGAGGGGAGTCAACAAAGCCGCAGTAAAACGTTTGTACATTTCCAACACGCTGATCAAATAAGAAGTCAGTACTTGCAATCCAAACAACACATATCCCCAGGTAATTATGGAGCGTTGCAGAATTAAAAAAGAGGGATCAAAACGGGAAAAAACTTGCATCAAGGGTACCGGGATGAGGATTCCCACGAGAGCACTCAATCCTGCCAACCCGATATACAAATATAAAAATCCGTTCAGTAAATTTCTACCACCTAATGGGGATTGGGCATCTAACGCCATAGCTTGCGGAATCAGCACAGCCGTATTCAACCGATATAAGAAAAACACGCCGACCCCCATTATGATAATAAGGAAAAAATACAAATCCGTTTCGTTACATGCGCCAAAATAAGCCGCCAACATAAGCGAGTTGGCAAAAGACAACAATTTCCACGCGGCAGTAGCTCCTACTCCCATCATAGTGCCGCTGCGGTAAGAGGTGGGCTTAAAAAGATTTGTCATATTTGATATTATAGTAATTTAGGAGAGAATTATTGTGAAAACCCAATTTGAACCGGTTATCGGATTAGAAATACATGTTCAACTGGCCAGCAAAACGAAATTGTTTTGTTCTTGCCCTAACGGCGTTGGAGAAGATACAAAGCCCAACACTGCTGTTTGCCCTGTCTGCCTGGGTCACCCCGGTGTGCTACCTGTCTTAACGGAGGGGGCTTTAGAACTGGCTGTTCGGGCCGGATTGAGTTTGCATTGTCAAACTCAACAGCACTCTTCTTTTTCACGTAAACATTATTTCTACCCCGATTTGCCGAAGGGATATCAAATCACCCAATTTGATGAACCTATCAACGGCGCCGGCTATGTGGAAATTACTTTTGGGCCTAAGGACCATTTACAAAAAAAACGTATTGGCATTCATCATGCCCATTTGGAAGAAGATGCTGCTAAATCATCACATTTGGCAGATCACTCGTTGGTGGATTACAACCGTTCCGGCAGCCCCCTTCTGGAAATTGTATCCATGCCAGATATGCGTTCCCCCGATGAGGCCTATGCTTATTTAACCGAAATTAAACGCTTGATGCGTTGGGTAGGCGCTTCCAATTGCGATATGGAAAAAGGGGAATTGCGTGTGGATGTGAATGTTTCGTTGCGTCCGGTTGGGCAGGAACAATTTGGCACACGTACAGAGTTAAAAAATCTCAACTCTTTCAAAGCCGTTAAAGATGCGCTTGTATATGAAATCAATCGTCAGACGGAAGTGTTAAATGCGGGAGGACAAGTAAAGCAAGAAACGCGTTTATGGGATAAAGTAGAAGGGGTATCCAGGCCAATGCGTTCCAAAGAAGATGCATTGGATTATCGGTATTTCCCAGAGCCGGATTTGCCTCCGGTTGTATTAAGTGACGAATGGTTAAACCGGATCAAGGCGACTATGCCGGAAATGCCGGATAGCAAAGAGAACCGGTTTATGCAAGCCGGCTTATCTGCCTATGATGCGGGTGTCTTAACGAGTTCGCGCGAAATTTCTGATTATTTTGAAACCGTTACCAAGAGTGGTAAGGTTTCTTTGAAAACAGCTTCCAACTGGATTCAAACGGATTTACTTGGTATGCTCCATGCGGAAAGAAAGGAGATTGAACAATCACCGATTTCTGCGGAGCAATTAGCTGAGTTGTTAGAATTTGCCGAAAACGGTAAAATCAACCGTAAACAAGCCCGTGAGGTGTTTGATGAAATTTATGCCCATGGAGGCAAAGCCGCCGACATTATTTCTCAGCGCGGAATGATTCAAGTAAGTGACGAAGGACAATTGGAAGAGTGGGCTAAAGCCGCTATGGCCGCCAATCCGAAAGCAGTGGCTGATTATCAAAAAGGTAATAAAGCTGCTATCGGAGCCCTGGTGGGTGGGGTCATGAAGCTAAGCAAAGGAAAGGCTAATCCCAAAATGATCAGTCAACTACTGGCTAAATTATTGGGATAAAAATTTGTTAATCAAAAAGCCCCGCCAAGAAAGCGGGGCTTTTTAATTAAAAAAGGAAGCGTTTCTGCGTTGACCCTAATGTATGAAAGTTAGTATATTATATAGTATAGAAGTATAAATCTAAAACGGAGAAAGACATGAAAAACTTACTGAAAGTTGTTTTAGTTTTCGCTTTGGCCGCTGGTTTAACTGCCTGTAAAAAGAATGTTAAAGACGATGCCAATGCTGATCTCACCGCCGGTACGGGTACCGAAATGGTGTTGGAAGATTCTGCAGTAACGGAATCTGCGGTTGTCCCTACGCAAGAAATTGCGTTGGGGGCGGTATATTTCTCGCTGGATAAAGCGACTTTAACGCCGGATGCTCGCAAAATTGTAGAAGCAAATGCCCAAGCCATTAAATCTGCTGGTGCAATGGCCTCTTACCGCGTTATCATTGAAGGAAACTGCGACGATAGAGGTACTACCTCTTACAATATTGTGTTGGGGCAAAAACGTGCGGATGAACTCAAAGCTAATTATGTGCGTTTAGGGATTCCGGCCGCCAATATTGAAACTGTTTCTTACGGTGAAGAAAAACCGGTTTGCACGGAAGCCACCCAGTCTTGCTGGGCTAAAAACCGCCGTGCGGAAACATTGCTTGGCGTAAAATAATTGTTTTGGCAACAAGGAGCCCGAACGCACATGAAAAACATTACGAAACTTATTTTTATGGCCGGTTCGGGCTTTTTGCTGTCCGGCTGTATCGCTAGTCAAAGCGATATGAGTACGCTTAAATTACAACTGCAAGCTTTAAATTCTACTATTGTTCAAATGCAGGCCAATCAGGCTGAATTGGCGGGTAAAATGGATGAACTGAACCAGAATTTACTGGTTTCCGGTGAAAATTTAGCTCAAATGGATGGGCAACTATCTAAATTTTCCGCTAAATTAGATGATTTGGCGGCCTCTGTTTCCCGTTCTGCGCATCAGACTACCACCAAAACAGTATTGCCCTCAGAACTATTTGCCGAAGCTAAAAATCATTTAGATAAAGAAGCCTTTGAGCCGGCGGCTACCGGGTTCAAAATTTATGTGACTCAATATCCAAATGCGGAAAATACAGATCAGGCTTATATGTATATGGGGGATGCTTACCTGGCGGCCGGCAAAACCAAATCGGCGGCGGTGGCTTATGCAACCTTGCTACAGAAATTTCCACAAAGTAAATTAATCCCTGCGGCCAGGTTAAAATATGCCCGTAGCATTGTGCCACTTGGGAAAACAGATGAGGCAAAACGCTACTTGTCCTCTATTATAAAAGAATTTTCCTCTTCGGAAGAAGCCAAATTGGCCAAATCGGATTTGGCTAAATTGAAATAATTCTATTTTGTAAGGCGGTTTTCTTGCATGAAAAAACAGATTTTTTTGATAGCTTTTTTAGCGATCTGTGTGTGTACGTTTTGTCCGGCTTTTGCCGCGCCAAAAACGGATGTTTATATCGGTATAACATCTGTAGGAGATAAACATTTACCTGCCATTGGGATGCCGGGTTTCCAATTTGAAACTCCGCAAAACCAAGACGCTGCCAATTTGGTGCGTGACGTAATGCGTGCCGACTTGTTATTTGCCCGCTACTTTGATGTGAATGAAGAAGGCCCTTCTTTTAATGCCAAAAAACTTAGCCAAACTTTGACGGAGTGGGCACGGGCAAAAGCGAGTTATTTGTTGGTGGGGGACATTTCCTACGCGGAGCCGTATTATACAATCAAAATTTATGTATATGACTTATCTACACGTACTCCGGTGTTCTCTAAAGCATTTAAGGGTACGCAAAACAGTTTACGTCGTTTAGCGCATATCGCCTCAGACCAAATCATTTCCTCATTGACGGGAAAACGCGGTATTGCGGATACAAAAATTGCCTTCGCTAATAACTCCACCAAGAATAAAGAAATTTATGTCGTAGATTATGACGGAGAAAATCTAAAGAAATTAACGAACGATAACAGTATAGCGTTGTTACCGCGTTGGTCCAAGGATGGACGTATTTTCTACACTACTTATAAACACCGTAATCCCGATATTTATGCTATTGATTTACGCGCCGGCAAGGTCGCCCCTGTTATTATTCGCGGCGGCTTATCACTTATCGGAGGGGTTTCTCCGGACGGGAAAGCCCTTGCTTTTACGAGTTCTGGCGGTTCTAACCCCAGTATTTATATCTATAATTTAGAAACACATGAAAAACAACGTGTGACCAATAAATCTTCTGTGGACGGATCTCCCTCCTATTCGCCGGATGGAAAGTATATTACTTTTGTGTCTAACCGAGCCGGGAACCCGCAAATTTATGTGATGGAATTAGCTACCGGAGAAACACGCCCGTTAACAAAGAAATTCAACTGGTCGGATAGCCCCCAATGGTCACCTACCGGGGAATGGATTGTATTTACCGGACGCGAAGAACCGTACCATCCGATGGACATCTTTTTAGTAGATTTAACCGGTACACAACTGCGCCGATTGACTACAGATGCCGGCTCTAATGAGGACCCGACTTGGTCCCCAGACGGGCGCTTTATCGCTTTTACTTCTACCCGTGGGGGACGCCGTCAGCTATATATGATGGATATGGATGGCAGTGCTCCGCATTTATTAGCTGATTTACCGGGAGATAGTTTTACTCCACATTGGAGCTTTTAGCAAAGATAAGATATGATAAAAAAACAGCGGCTACAAAAAGAGTAGCCGCTGTTTTTATGTAAATATTTCTATTAGTGTTGGGAAGCGGCTATTACGACGAAGACAAAGAGCCCGATAAATAATAGCGTAACTAATACTTCTGCTATAATTATACCGGTTAGAATCCCAAAGTGAGGTTCTACTTCAGGCAAATTGTCCCCTTGCTTAAAGTTTTTATCCACCACATAAGTGGAAACCATTTTGTCGTGCAAAGCCTGTTTTTTACGTGTGGCTCCCGCCATATAATAACCGATATTGAAGGTTAATCCGGATACGATTTTGGCTAATTTGCGTCCTACGGCACGCCAAAAAGAGATGCGTCCACCATCTAATCCAACCACTTTAATTCCCAATGCCATTTTACCCAAAGTGGCTTGTTTGCTGCTACTTTCCATAAAAGCAAAATACAATAGCGGTGCGATCAAGGCAACAATCATTATCATGGGTAACCAACCTAGCATGGGGGCCAGTTGTTCCCAAGATATTTCATTTTCAGGCATTTTTTCCAGTGCTTGCAAGTTGGATGCCATAGGCAAAGCCATTATTCTGATTATCACTTGCGTTGCTATGTTAATGAGCATGTAGTCAATTAAATATGCTCCTGCTCTTTTCCAAAACCCGGCATACGGGTAAATATTATTCATGTGAACTCCTTTTTGTAGTATGTACAAAACCGATACTGCCCACGGGATCTACGGTACCCCCTGTTTGGATAGAGGTAGTGACCTTGGTTTGCGACGGTGCCGCTTTTTTATCAATGTGTTGGACGGCATATGCAATAAGTCCGATAAACAACGCTACTAGAGCCACCCAGGAAAGTATCATCAATCCTATGGTAACACCAAGTATGCCAAAATGCGTGGGTACATCCGGTAAAGCATCCCCGGGTTTGAAGTTTTTGTCCACCACATAGGTGGAAGCAGTTTTATCATGTAAGGCTTGTTTTTTGCGAGTAGCTCCTGCCATTAAAAAACCAACACACATAGTTAAACCCGACAAATATTTTCCTAAAAACCGGCAGGAAGCGTGTCCAAAACTTAAGCGGTTTCCGTCTTTGTCTACTACTTTAATTCCCATGATGATTTTTCCCAAGGTGCCCTGGTAAGAACTGCTTTCCATCCACGCAAAATATAACCACCACATAACTGTGTTTAACAATACAGTCAACTGGGTAAAAGTTTGTTCATAGAGTTGGGTTGGAAAGGAGTCTCCTCCGTGTAGATGCGTACGAAATACTAAAAAAATGCACCCGACCCAAACGGTAATTTGGGGAATAAATAGTACTAAACTATCAATGAAATACGCTATCGCACGTTTCCAAAATCCAGCATAAGGATAAATTTTATTCATACGATTATTATACCCTATTTAGAACAAAGTGATAAATTAAGATTGTAACAATTAGAACCGGACTGTTGTTCGCAACAAACCTCCGATTTTTCCGATGACAAAAACAGCGTGGTATTTTGTCCGTCTTGTAAAACCGCCCGATAGCCATCCGCCCGTTGGTAATATACAGCAGCTTCTTCTTTTAAGGGTTGGGGTAACGAGACTTGCGAATTGACCAATTCTTCTAAACGATTAACCGCTTGCTCGGCCTGGGCATTGGCCAAATTTTCTTCCAGGACCGAGAACAACCCTACAATGAAAAGAAAACCTAATAAAGCACACCATATGCCCATCCAAACGGGATGGCCTTTTGAATCTGGCAGTTTATCTCCGGGTTGAAAATTCCGGTAAACAACATATGTTTGAGCAATTTTATCATGCAAGGCCTGTTTGCGCCGGGTACATCCTGCCATCACAAATCCTATATAAAAAGTCAGTTGCGATAACAACCGAGCAAAAGTCCGTCCGGTAGCATGCCAAAAATGCAGGCGTTTGCCTTGTTGATCCACCACTTTTATACGCAATAATTTTTTACCCAACGTAGCTTGCCAAGGGCTGCTTTCGCAAAATGCGAAATAGAGCCAATAGGTCAGTAAAATTAAAAATTGCCATAACAAGGATCCCAACAGAATGGCTCCGGCCATACTGGCGGCTTTTATTTCACTTTCCGGAAGTTGGGCTACAGCGTTCATTTGCCAAGCAAAGAAAGGACCGCAAATTATCAGCGGGGGGAGTATTATGAGCAAATTATCTACCACAAAAGCGAGAGCTCTTCTAAAAAAACCGACATAAGGTGTAGACATGGTAAATCTCCTTTATTTAATTTTTCAAATCGTTTGTTCGTAGCCAAGGGTACAAATAAACATCTTCTTCGGCTTTGGCTTGACCGGGATGTTTTATCCCACATAAGATGGTAAAGCGCAAGGCAAAGGATAAATTGTCATTACGGTGCCGTAAGGTGAAATCCAAGCGGGCATCATGAAAGTCCCGTACGGCGCGGATCATCTTATTAAATCCAATTATACTTCCACGGAAGAAGGAAGCATCTATACCAAAATCCAGCTTCCATTTTTGGCTGTTGGGACGAATGCCCCAGGTGGTTGTAACTGTGTAACGGTCTGCGTTTGTGGTATAGAGAGAGCCGGGGTCGGTATAATCGGCAAAATTATTTATTCCTAGGCCCAGTAGTTGCCCCTTGATTACAAAATTAGATTGGGCAATAAAATTGATATTTTTTTTAGTTAAATCATATCGGTCTTGGATAAAAAAGTTTATTTTTCCGTCGGGCGAATTGTATCCCCATTCTATTAAAAACGGTTCCACACGTTCTTTGAGGTGATCCCATGTGATTTCCCGACCGTAACCGTCTGTTAAATCATAGGTGTAATCGGAAAGGTTGAATCCGGCTCCAAACCGTACATGAGTATTAAAGGAGGGGCGATAGTAATGATTTAAATAAAGCCGATTGCGTTCCAGGCCTTTATCCGGGGAGAAATGATCGGAACTTAATGTGTTAGTAGAGAGACGTTTGGTAAATTGGTAGCCAAAATCGGTCGTTCCGGCTACAGATCGGGTTTGCAAATTTAAATCGGTTCCTACGCGTGCTATCCAAGATTCTTTATCGTGATAATTAGGATCATCCAGCGTTATTTTTTGATCATAAAATACACTGGGGGCAAAGGTAACATGTTTTCCCAAACGGATAGATTTGGCGGTTGTCCATTTGGCATGCCCCTGGCGTTTGTAGGGCCCTTCCTCATTGGGGGATTGATTCTGGTAAATCAAAGAAGATGTATTATTAAAATCAGCTTCGAACCGATGGGAGAGTTTAAGCCAAGGGTCATTAAAGGGCAAGAGAGTGTATTTAATTTCCGGCAGGACGCGTTTTTCTGCCATAAATTCTTTTTTATTCCAGGCAAAAATTTCTTTTTCTTGATAACTTACCCGCAAGGTAGTACGGCGGGTTTGGCGTGACACGGAAATATTCGTTTCTTGGTCCGGCATAAAAATGTAAGGATTATTACGGAAAAAAGAATCGTTGAAATAAGGATCGGATACTTTACGAAATTGAGTCTGCAATTGATACAGGGCCCCGGTCGGGTTATTGAAATGGTCGGATGAATCATACATTTCCCACCAATAACCGCCTTGCAAACCCCAACGTTTAGTATTGGCCAAATTTAGATCGTCAGCCGCGTGATCATTGATGTAATAATACTCGGCACTGCCACGCAAAGTCGGGGAGGTAACCGCGCGTAAGCCGGCGCCTAATCCTAAACCGGATTTAGTGTAATAATCTACATTAAGTACCGGGCGTAAACCCAGCACAGGTTTAAAAACAGAAGAAGTCAGCACCCCAAAACCAATCTTATTACTTTGAGTAAAATCAACATACGTTGTCCAGGGTTTTTGGGAATCTAGCGAACGCCAAAACACCGGCAAATATAACACGGGAAAGCCATCTAGCCGCAGTACCGCATTTGTACCGAATACCCGCTTTTGCGGGGAAACGGATAATTTGCCAACCGAAAGCGTATAATGCGGGTCTTCACAATCACAACAGGTTACTTCGGCTTTACGTAAAATTTGTTTTCCGTTTTTGGAAGAAATTTCTTTAGCCCCCAAGATGCGTAACGGTGGATATTCCGTGGTTAAGTGATCGGCCTTGAAATCTTTGGTTGTATAATTGGCTGTAACATTTTGCCCGTGTAAGATGTTGCCCTGCCCATCTTCCAGGGTTACCGGGCCGATGGAAGTAATGGTGGTGTTCAAATGATCGTAGGTGATATTTTCGCCTGTGACGGTACGTGCTTTACCATCGGCAGTTTTTTGTATAAGCGTTACATTCCCGGTTAGATTTACCCTTTTTGTTTTCGGTTCCAAAGAAGCTTGATCCGCCGTAAAATAAATAAAACCATTCTCCCCCGGGGTTGGCAATACGCGTTCTTGGGCGAAAAGCGCAACACCCGATAGAAGGAACAAGGGGAAAAGGAAGCCGCGAAATTTGAACATATTTATCAGTGATTCTGGGCGTGATGAATAGCGTATAAAGCCGCGCCGATGCCTCCTATATTGGGATTTTTTGATACGAGCAATTTCAATTGTGTAAAAGGTGTTTTGATCTGCTGGTTGGCCAGAACGTATTTAATAGCAGGCATAAAATAAGGAGCCGCCCCCGATATCCCGCCGGTTAATACTACGGTATCAACGTCTAATGTAAGTACAACATTGGCTATGCCTACTCCCAGATAATATCCGGTATCTTCCCAAATTTTTAGGGCAAAAGGGCACCCTTTTTGAGCCGCCTGAAAAACTTCTTCTATTTTGAAATCGTTTGATTTATGTATTCGTTTCGCCAGTTCGCTGACAGGATATTCTTTCACAGCTTGCAATACGCGCCTTTTAATTCCAATAGTGCCTACAAACGCTTCTAAACATCCTCGTGCGCCACAACCACAGAGAGGCGCTGTAGCCGGATCGGCAATTTTAGTATGACCGATTTCTCCCGCCGTTCCGTTAGAGCCCTGATATAATTCCTTATTTAGAATCAATCCGCCGCCTACTCCGGTGCCCAAAGTAACGACTAATACATTGTCGCCTTGCCGGTGAAGATCGGTTTCATATACTCCCCAGGCCGCTAAAGTAGCATCATTGGCAACGTACGGCAGGATTCCTGTTTTTTCGTAAATTTGTTGAGCAATGGGCCAATCATCTATATTTGTGAATTTTAGATTTGGGTTATACCGCAAAATACCATTTTGGTTATCTACGTCTCCCGGTGCCCCGATGGCAACAGCAACCGACTGCCCCACATATTTTGTTTGAACTTGCTTAATAAAGGAACACAAGTAGTCAATCAAATGAGCGGCTCCCTTTGTATAATCCGTTTCGGCTTTCTGCTTGTGCAAGACGACCCCTTTGTCATTTAAGACAAATAATTTAACGAATGTGCCACCGATATCAATACCTACCCCTATCATAATTACTCCTTACATTTGGGATGTGCGTGCCGGTACACGCTTTTTAGTTTTTCAACAGACACATGGGTGTAAACTTGAGTAGCTGCCAAACTTTTGTGACCTAGCATTTCCTGTAAACTGCGCAAATCGCAACCGTTGTTGAGTAAGTGCGTAGCAAAAGAGTGGCGCATACTATGGGGTGTTACCTTCCGTACTAAATGAGCGGCAATTGTTGTGTTTCTAAAAATATAAGCCAGGCCATCTCCCGTTAAAGGATTCCCTCTCTTGTTTAAGAAAAGAGCATCTTGTGGCTGGGGGGACGGGCGGCAAGCCAAGTAATCTTTAATAGCAGCCAGGGCTGTATCTGTAACGGGCACTAACCGCTCTTTGGAACCTTTCCCAAATACTTTTACAATCCCGTTAAAAAAATCCACATCCTGCACTTTTAGGCCGATTACTTCACTACGACGTAAGCCGCTAGAATACATCAATTCAAACAATGCCCTATCCCGCGCAGACATTTTAGTATGTGCTGCTGTATTTAAAAGCTGCTCGGTTTCCTGTAGAGTTAAAAATTTGGGAAGTATTTTTTGACGCTTGGGCGCCGGAAGCAATTTGAAGGGATTGCGCATCAGTTCTCCCTGTTCCAGCAAATAAGCGGCAAAACTGCGTAGAGAGGCGATTTTGCGTAAAATTGTATTACGAGCCGGCTGATGCTGGGTTTGTAGAGCCGCCAAAAAAGTACGAATTAAAGCTGACGTGAATTGCCCGGTGTTATTGATGCCGCGCTGTTTGCAAAAAGCCAAGAATTCCGCCAAATCTGCACGGTAACTTTTTACCGTCAGGGCAGAGAAGTTCTTGTTTTGCAAATGCAATAAAAAGGCATCCACCCACTCTTCCATCCCAGTTACCTCATTGATTTTGTTTTTGTTTAGCTTCGTGTGCGGCTTTAATTTGAGCGATTTCTTCCGGAGTAACGGTAACGATGGTTTTGCATTTAGGATATCCGGAACAGCCCAAAAACTCTCCACGTTTGGAAGAACGCAATACAAATGGTTTCCCGCATTTCTCGCATAAGCGGTCCGTTACGATCGGGCCGGAAGAAGCCACCTTATGGCCATCGGCATCAATAGAATATGTATTTTTACATTTGGGGTATGCCGAACACGCCATAAATTTACCGCGTCTTCCCTGGCGGATCACCATAGGGGCTCCACATTTATCGCATACCTCGTCCGTTTCCTCAGGAGCTACTTTTTCCCCGGAACTGGTTAGGTTAATTTTTCCCTTACATGTACTGTCGCTGCACACTAAATAAGCCCCAAAACGACTTCTTTTTTGTAACATCATTTTACCGCAAATAGGACATTTTTCTTCCGTTTCTTTGGCTGCAGGGCGTTGCATCCCTTTGTCAGCTTCGTCCAACTCGCGTTTGAAGTTTACATAAAAGCTATTTAAAAGTTCCACCCATTTTTGGGTACCTTCAGCGACTTGGTCTAATTGTTCTTCCACGCCGGCGGTATAGGATAGATCCATGATTTCTTTAAAGAATCCCTTTAAGCTTTCTGTTACCGTAATTCCCAAATCGGTGGCAATCAGTTTGCTGGATTTGGGTTGGCGTGCGATATATTTACGGTCCAAAATGGTTTTAATGGTTGGCGCATATGTGGAAGGACGTCCAATGCCGTGTTTTTCTAATGTTTTGATTAAACTCGCTTCGTTGTAACAAGGTGGAGGTGTTGTCTTATGCGCTTTAGTGCTGATATCTAATAACGTTAAAGTATCACCCTGTGTAAGCACCGGTAAAAGAGCACTGGTACTTTCTTCATTATTTTCTTCTTCGTCCTGATCTTTATAGATGGATAAATATCCCGGGAATTTTACTGTACGCCCGTTTGCGCGGAGCAGACAAGTCTTTTCATCTCCGGCAGCGATATCTATAGCCACAGTGTTAAATACAGCATCTGCCATCTGACTGGCTACGAAACGCAACCAAATAAGTTCATATAATTTATATTGGTCTGACGTTAAAAATGGTTTCATGTTTTGCGGGGTACGGCGTACATCTGTGGGATGGATAGCTTCGTGAGCTTCTTGCGCACCCATTACTTTGCTTTTGTATACCGGTTGTTTGGTCGGCACGAATTGGGGGCCATATTTCTCCCCAATAAATTTTTTTGTTTGTTCTTGTAACAATTTGGATACGTTAAATGAATCCGTACGCATATAGGTAATCAACCCGACCGTTTGCCCTTCTACGTCAATCCCTTCGTAAAGATGTTGGGCGGTCATCATGGTCTTTTGGGAAGAGAACCCTAATTTGTTATATGCATCTTGTTGCATAGAACTGGTAATAAAAGGCGGTTTGGGTTTTTGTTTAACTTCCTTTTTTTCTACTTTCACAACCGTGTTGGGTCCTTTACGCAGGACTTCGGAAAGGGGGGCTAATTTGGCTTCGTTATCAAAAACGGTATTTTTAACTTTGTAATCTTCCGCGAACAAATGATACGTAGTCGTTTGCTCTATGTTTTTACCTTGCCATTTGGTTACGCGAGCCCAAAATTTAGGAGCTGTTTTCGGTTTTTCAAATTGAGCACCGATAGTCCAATAATCTTGTTCTTTAAAATCGGCAATTTCTTTTGCACGTTCGGCTAATAAACGTACCGCTACCGATTGCACACGTCCGGCGGATAAACCGGAGGTAATCTTACGCCACAAAAGTGGGGATAATTTATATCCTACAATGCGGTCTAATATGCGGCGGGCTTGCTGGGCGTTTACCAAATTGTCGTCAATCTTACGGGCATGCGCAAAAGATTCTTTGATGGCAGAAGGCGTGATTTCGTGAAAGAAAATACGCTGATACCGTTCTTTAGGTAGTTTTAATAGTTCTACCAAATGCCACGCGATAGCTTCTCCCTCGCGGTCAGGGTCGGTTGCAAGATAGATTTCACTGGCATTTTTGGCGGCGGCGGAAAGTTCGGCGATTAGCCGTTTAGCGCGGTCTACCGGTTGGTAGGTAGGGGCAAAACCGTGGTCTATATCCACTCCGATATCCTTGGAAGGCAAATCACGCACGTGCCCGAATGAACTGCGTACAATAAAATCATTTCCTAAAATTTTGCTAATTGTTTTCTGCTTGGTGGGAGACTCCACAATCACCAATTTCTTTCCTTTTATGTTACTTGCCATATCCTTACTCCCTATAAATTAAAATTTATTTTTACTATACAGTCCGTTTTCACAGGATAGAAAGCCTTTCACTTCCAATTCAAATAACAAAGTTGCTGTTTCGGGAACATCCGTTCCGAGGGCTTCGGCCACTTGGTCTAAACTACAGGAACCGGTACCAATTATTTGCATTACCTGTTGTTGTTTTGCAGGGAGATCTTCCTGCGGTTTGTCCGGTGCTGTGTCTGTGTGCTCAAAAAAACGACTGTCCAGCCCAAAACGAGACACCTGTGGTATATAGTCTAGTATATCTGCGACGGAAGTTACAACCCCTGCCCCTTGCCGGATAAGCGAATTGGGCCCTCCGGACTGCGGACTATCTATCGGCCCGGGGACCGCTAATACATCTTTACCCATCTCTAAAGCGAGTTTGGCGGTAATCAATGCACCGGATTTGATTTCTCCTTCTACGACGACTATCGGTTGGGAAAGTGCTGCAATAATACGGTTGCGGCGTGGGAAATGAAATGCATTTGGCGGACTGTTAAACGGCAATTCGGACACGACAGCTCCTCCATATTCCAATAGTGCTTTTTCCAAGGCGCGGTTTTCTGCAGGATAGCAACGCCCGATTCCGGTGCCAATAACAGCTACGGTCGGTTTTTTAAGGCGAACGGCCGCTGCGTGAGATTCGCTATCTATCCCGCGAGCCAACCCGCTGATAATGGTTACCCCACACTGGGCTAATTCTTCTCCCAATTTGCGTGTCACACGTCTGCCATATGGTGTGATTTTACGTGTGCCGACCACTGCCACACAAGCGTGTTCATCCGGGGGGAGCTTTCCCAATACATAAAGAGCTAATGGGGCTTCTTTACAATTTCGCAGTGATTGGGGATATTCCTCATCTTCCGGTATATAAATATGTCCGTTTAGTTTGGTGGTTTTATCCCATTCTTCTTGCGGATTGATAGAAAAGGCGGCTTCTAACAGTTTAGCAGCGGTATCCGGATTAAGGTTGGCTTCTTGCGATAAAGTTTCAGCGTTTTGCCGTAAAATATCCTGTGCCGAACCGAAGATTTCAATCAATCGTTCCAACCAATCGGCACGAAAATATAAGAAAGCATTTAACCGGATACGGGCCAATCGTTCTTCGGCTGAAATGGCAGAATTCATAAGTCGGCTACTCCCTTGCGATCTAGCGGACGATACTGCATCACTTCCACTAAATGCTTAGTTTGAATTTGTTCCGATCTTTCTAAATCCGCAATCGTACGGGCTGTTTTCAAAATTTTATCTAAACTGCGTGCACTCAAACCGAATTTGCGCATGGCCGCTTCTAAGATAGTATCAGCGCCTGTTGGAAGAGGACAAAATTCTTTGAGTTCTTTGGCGGACATAAAAGCATTGGCTGTAGTAGATGTGCCGGCAAACCGGCGGCGTTGAATTTCGCGCGCTTGGAGTACACGTTCCCGGATCTGTGCCGAGGTTTCGCCTTCGCTTTGTTTATTCCAATCAGTATATTTGACGGGATTTAGATTAACCGTTAGATCGATGCGGTCCAATAAAGGTCCCGATATACGTGATTTATAACGGTTGATTTGCATGGGAGTGCAGGTGCACGGTTTTAGGGGATTTCCCAAATTGCCGCACGGACAAGGGTTCATGGCGGCAACTAACGTAAACCGGGCCGGGTATGAAACGGTTTCTTTTGCCCGTGAAATAGTTACTTTTCCGTTTTCTAAGGGTTCACGCAATACCTCCAGCGAAGAGCGGGAAAATTCGGCGAATTCATCTAAAAAAAGCACTCCGTTATGTGCCAAGGATACTTCCCCCGGGCGCGGGTTGGATCCTCCTCCGATTAAAGCAACATCAGAGATAGTATGGTGAGGATCCCGGAACGGTCGGCGTGTAAGAAGTTTACTTTTCCCCATTAAATTACAAATAGAATAAATTTTGGTAATTTCCAATGCTTCTTCTTGCGTAAGCGGCGGGAGAATACCGGGAAACCGTTTGGCCAGCATGCTTTTGCCGGTACCGGGTAGTCCAATCATGAGTACATTATGTCCCCCGGCTGCGGCAATTTCCAAGGCCCGTTTAGCCAAGGCCTGCCCCTTAACTTCGCAAAAATCTAATTCCGCTTCCTGTTCGGTTTCCTCTGTTGGAATATAGTTAATTTTTACTTGGTTCTGATTTATCCGCTCTTCCAAATAATCTACCAATTCTTTGAGGGTGTGTGGGGTAATAAAAGGAGTGGAAGATACCTGCCCTTCCAATACGTTTTGCGGAGGAATAACGGCCGTTTTGGCGAATTGTTGACAGGAAATGAGCATGGGCAAGACTCCGGCACAAGGTCGCAGAGATCCATCCAATGCGAGTTCACCCAAAAAGAGAAATTGAGAAAGTTTTTCCACCGCGTTAGCGGAAAGTTGACCGCTGGCGGCCAATATTCCCAGTGCAATCGGCAGATCAAAATGGGTACCGCTTTTGCGCAGTTCAGCCGGGCTCAAATTGACGGTAATTCGTTTTAAGGGGAAGTCAAAGCCGCTGTTTCGTATTGCAGCTACTACGCGCTCTTTGCTTTCTCTCACTTCAACATCCGGTAAGCCTACTACAGCCAATGTCGGCATACCCGGAGCGATATCCACTTCTACGGATACAGCAAATCCCTCTATCCCTTTAATCGCACCGGTGCAAATATTAGCTAGCATAATTTAATTAAAACTGAGAATAATAGCTGAAGGCGTAATAGACACCACCGTAAAGTTGACATTGTATTTACGGATAATTTTGGCCGCCAATTCTTCTGCTGTTGAGACATTGGCCGAAATTTCAAATTGCGCGCTGGAATTAGCATATCGTACCAGGTTGAAGTCTTCAATTTCGCGCAAATCTTTGAAAATATCCTGAATTTGTTTTAATCGTTCAATTGTATTAACATCTTTAACAGTTAATTGAAAGACTTTGGCGGAATTGATGGCCGCGTTGATAGGTTCGGCCAATTGTTTGGCAGCCGCTTCACATGCGGCAGAAATGGATTTTTGAGCTGCTATTTCAGGCAAAGGATCCAGACCGCTTTGTTGTTGGGCTCCTTCGGCTATAGCGGCATAATTGTTGGTAGAATAAACCTGTATATTGGCTCGGGCCCGATAAGTTTTAAAGGGGGAGAGCGTTGTCGTTGTTAAAGCTTCGAGAGGATTGGTAGTCGCATCCGCTACAATAATAAAACGGGCGCCTTCGCTGCGGGCTTTGTCTATGGATGGATTGGGGTTTTCAATATTGTTTTGGCTTAAGTTGTCTCCATTTACCAAAGCAAAGGGTTGATTTTTTAGTGCGTGGTAAATTGCCTGTTTGCAATCCTGACGTAAAGAAATTTCGTCGCCGACAGTTTCACGCGAAGCAACTAAAATGGTGGTCTTTTTGGCAAAAGAATCCGCCTCGGACTGTTTGATAATCTCTCCGATATCTTTTACTAATACCATGGCCTTGATTTTAGTATAGAATTCGTCACCTTTCCGATATGATTTTTGAACGTGGCTATGGCGGATAAATCCGGCCGATTTAGATACAATTTTATCTTCCACAAGTTTGGCCTGGTCTACCGTTGTGGCGGAAGAAACAAATACACCGGCCACTTTTTCTACCGCTGCTTTTTGAGCAGCCAAAATGCCTTCTTTTTTCATCTGACGCAAATTGTTTTCATCATACGGTACTAATGATTCTGCCGTTACGTATTCGCCTTCCCCTTTAGGGCCGATACGCAAAGAACGGCAGGCCGTCAACGAAAATAATGCTATTAAACAAATACATGAAATTAAAATTTTTTTCATTTTTTACCCTCCGGATCAATTCCGGCTTGTTGCAATTGCTTGCGTGATAGGCGCATAACAACGGAACATCCGCCGTCCTCCAGATATTCCGTAGAAATAAGTTCCATCTGTTTGATAATGCCCGTTGCGGAAGAATCTATAGTACTTCCTACGGACAACGCATCCACTACTTGAACATGGCTTTCCAATTCGGTTCCGTACAATACTTCTGTAGCGCGTTGGTAAGCATGGGCAATAGCTGCTTCCCGGCTCATAATACGACGCTGAGAGTCACTCTGATGAGTGGGATTGGCTGCACCAAACCCGCGTACCCACAAGTAATCACTTGTTAACAACGTATCGTTAAATGCCGGCGCAAGGGCCCCGTTTTTGACGGCAGATTTCAAGGAGTGGGTACACCCCCATAAACAACAAAACACAACGACAGCGATTGTCCATTTCTTCATAGAAGAATTACCTCAACAATTCGGAAATAACTTTGACGTACGTGCTGGGGAGCCGTAAGGCTTCCGTGTTAATAATGCCGCAACGGATAAGCATATTTTCCAACATATGAGTCAAAATGTCGTAGAAATTTTCTCGAATAGAAGGCTCGCATACCGTTAAGGCCGGCCCCAGAATTACCGCTCCGCGTAATTTCTTATTGTCGCACAGATTAGCGATTTTAAACGCCGAAGAAATAATATTTTCCGTGGAATAGGAAGAACGCACCGCAATTTCAAAGCCACCGTTAATACCCAGTTCTTTGGCACGCTGTTCTATAGCGTATACCATCCAGTTCATGGCTTTGGAGCTGTTGCTGGGGTAGAAGAAACCTAACCGACCCCATTCTCCGTTACCAATTGTATTGATGGATGTTACAGTAGAAGGATCTTTTTCCAAAATTTCGCTGCGGGGGTCCTCTCCGGTCGTAGCCAATAGTTTTTCAAGCATATCGGCTTGGGAACGTTGAGACTCCGGCAACTGAGGAAATACTAAATTTTCCAATACTTTTAACCGGCGGATGCTACGCACGATTGTACTAAGAGTCATATGCGGATGACCGAAAAATTGGTTAATTTGGGTATCGCTCAGATCTACCCCGTTGCCAATGAGCATGGTTTTGACAATTTTGAGGTGAGCGTTTCCGGTGGTTGTTTTCAGTTCGGAAATCCATCCGGAATCCAACCTAAATTGAATCAGCTCTTCCAATTTTTCCAGGCTTTCCGGCGGATATTTTGAAGTGATTACAATTTGTTTTTGTTCTTTTAAGAACTTATTGAGCAATTTGGAAACGTGCGCACGATTTTGTTCATTGATAGCTAACAAATGGATGTCGTCAATGAGCAATACTTTCACGCTATCCATGAATTTTTCAAATTTTTCAATATTCCCTTCCAAGACATACCGTTGTATCCCACGGGATAAACGCACGCCGTTGGTCATGAAAATATTCTCTTGGCCATATTTTTTTGAAAACCCATATGCCATAGCATTTAAGAAATGGGTTTTTCCGGTACCGGTGGTTCCGTGAAATACCAGCGGATTATACATTTTGCCCGGATTATCAATGACCGAAATAGCCGTGGCATGGGCAAACCGGTTTACGGAAAGCACCAAATTTTCCAATGTGTAAGTAGGCAATAGCGGCACTTCCAACGGCCAATTGTGTTTTTTTAGTTCCGAAAGCGGCAATTCAATAGAATGGTCGATGGTTTTTGTTTTTTCAAGAACCGGATTGGGAGTTTCCGTGGCAGGAGTAGGATCCTGTTTAGGATTCTCGAATTGAGCCGATGGAGGTGGCGTAACCGGTTGAGTAGGTGGAACAGTCGGCGGTTGTTCTTCTATAGGTGTCTGTTCAACAGCAGGTTGTATTTGCGGTTGTTGGACTGGTACAGTTTGAGGGGCAACGCGCGATGGGTGTTGTTCAGCAGGAGCCGGTGTCTGAACTTGCGGCTTTTGTGGAGCCGAATTGGCGGCCTTTGCTCTTTTCCGTAATCGCAAAATAGTTTTTCCCTCGGCAGGCTCTTCTATTTGCGAAGGCGGTGGCGTTTGCTTTTTTGCATCCTTTCGCCGTAAGTGCAACATGGTCTGTGCCGGATGCAATTCCGACGAACTTTGAGTGTTGTGAAGAGTGGCCTGGGGAGTTTGCGCTACTTCGGTTAAGGATTCCCCCGTACGGAAAGATTTTTCATATTGGGTACGCATAACTTCCGGGCTGAGAGTTGTTTCTAGGTTAAATGTTTTTTCCAAGATGTCTGCATCATCGTTCCGAATGGCAATATCCGGTAAGCCGTCCTTTTTGTTTTGCAAGTGATTGCGTACTTGCATAGGGGGAACAGTATCCCCTAACACCATTTCTTCCGGTAACGCACAGTTGTTCAAAGTCTCCGATTGGTTTGCTTCGGAGGGACCTGCTTCCGAATCTGTTTTAAAAGAATGTACCGATAAATTATCAGGCAATTTGTTTTCTTCATTGCCGGAGTGGTGTTTCCGGGATTCATCCCCGGGTGTTTGATGTAAATCTTCTAAATCCATCACGTTACTCGAGTCCTTTTCTTGTTGTTCAAAGATATCAAAAGCGTCTGCGGCGTGACGTTGTACATCCGTGTGAGCCGCTGGTTGTGCCGGACGTTTTTTAACAAGTTGTTGGTTGTCAATGTCCATCACAACACCGTACTTTGTTTCGGCAGAAAAGATGTCTTCCAACGGCATCTTCCCTAACAAAGTGGCTTCCATATCTTTAATCAGCATATCTTTATCGCTGACGGTAATTTCCTGCGGGGGGGTTCCTTGTTTTCCGGGCTTTTTTGATTCCCGGGAAGGTTGCGCCGATTCAGCGGCACTTTTGAAGAAACTGTCTTCCGGGGGTAACGTTACGGAAGGACCTTTTTCGTCAGAAGACGAATGATCCCCAAATAACGGATTCCCCAATGTGCCCCCTGGTACAAATTGATTTATTTTATTGGCTTGTTCCACCCCTTCTCTAACAGCTGTACGAATTTTGGCCAGCGTGTCCTCATCCAAATTAGGTGGCAGGACAAACGAATAGGTAAAAGGCGGCTCTGCAGGTTCGGGCGTTTGCACGTAACCGGCTAATTTTTTAGAAATCAAACGGGCATCCTGCTCCGTTCCGTCAATCACAAGGGTGAAAGAACGGTTTTCATCCGGAGATTTGAGATGTGAAATGATATCCCAATTCTGAATCATTTTCCCTCTACAATTGCAATACTGCTGCTAGCACCAATTCGTGAGGCTCCTGCAGCCGCCATAGCATCCGCATCTTTTCGGGTGCGTATACCACCGGAGGCTTTAACTTGCATGCGGGGTGTAATCGATTTGCGCATTAAAGCCACATCCGCTGTGGTCGCTCCCCCTCCTACAAATCCGGTGGATGTTTTTACAAAATCTGCTTGCGCTTGGCTAGCTAACTGACAAGCCTTTATTTTTTCTTCATCAGTCAGCTGGGAGGTTTCAATAATGACTTTTAATATTTTGCCGGGACATGCTTGACGTACGGCGCGAATATCATCCAAGACGATGTCATATTCCTGCCCACGCAACGCACCGATGTTGATGACCATATCAATTTCGTCCGCTCCGTTTTGAACGGCTTGGGTCGTTTCGTATGCTTTTACTTCACTTGTATTGGCTCCCAATGGAAATCCGATAACGGTGCATACTTTTATCGGAGTGCCCCCTAATAGCTGTTTAGCATAAGATACCCAAAACGGGTTTACGCACACGCTGCAAAACCCGTACTGTTTGGCCTCTTGGCACAAACGGCACACATCTTGCCGGGTAGCAGCAGATTTTAACAGTGTATGGTCAATCAGTTTGGCTAAATCCATAATTATTCTATCGTTAATTAAAATTAATAATTCTGGCAAACTTCTCTGCAATGAGTGATTGCCCACCGACGAGCGCTCCATCCACATCCGGCTGAGCCATAATTTCATCTACGTTAGAATCCTTTACGCTTCCGCCGTACAGGATGCGGGTGGTTTGGGCAAAATCAGCAGAATAAGTTTTTGCCAAATAAGCGCGAATGGAACTATGCACTTCTTGAGCTTGCTCCGGAGTGGCTGTTTTGCCGGTGCCAATTGCCCAAACAGGTTCGTAGGCAATAATAATGCCCTTTAACTGTTCTTGTGTAAATCCGGTCAACCCGTTTTTGAGTTGTCCTTCAATCACTTGCATGGTTTTATTTGCTTCGCGTTCTGCCAAGGTTTCTCCCACGCAAAAGATTACTTTCAGCCCATGGCGCAGGGCGGCAGCTACTTTTTTATTTAAAATTTCGTCAGTATCGCCAAAGACACTTCTGCGTTCACTATGCCCGATAAGTGTAAGAGTAGCCCCGGCATCTTTCGCTTGAACCGGAGAAATGGCACTGGTAAAAGCGCCTTTATCTTCCCAATGAATATCTTGGGCGGCCACTTGAATGGGAGTATCTTTAGTTAAACGTGTAACGATATGTAAAGAAGTGTAAGAAGGGGCAACAATAATCTCGGCATTATTTTTATTTTCAGCTTTAGCTAGCGCAGAAACGAGGGCGGCAGCCTCAGCAATTGTATTGTGCATTTTCCAATTTCCAGCAATGATAGGTGTTCTTTTAGTCATATATTTCCTCTGTTCAAACAATGTAAAACAACGATAATCTCCCTTTATAGGGGAGAGTTCCTCTACTATATCCTATCATAAAGCGAGCAAAATGGAAAGTCTATTTTTTATGTTATAGATTGGATAAGATTTATTTTTTTAGCGAGGGGGATTCTTGTGTTTTGGCTTTAATTTGGGCCTTGGCGGCGTGCGCCTTGGATAATTTTTTAGCGTGTTGGAATAACGGGGTATAAAACGCTTTTTCAAAATTCTTGGCGTCCCGGATGTTCTGTGCGTGTACGGCGTAAAGTTGCGCGCGTGTTTGGGGAGCAAGAGGTAAATTATCCAAGTCGGAAGCCAACAGATCCTTTTTGGAAGATAGAATTCGAGATGCATATCTATTTCTCTGGACAATATGAGAAGGCATTGCATATGGATTCCAAAGTAGACTATAGGGAACCATACGTCCCGTGCCAGGTTCCAATAAAGTGGCAGAAGTTTGCAATCTTCTAAGTGTTCCGTCCTGGAAAGATAAAAATACATTTATCGGGTAAATCTGAAAAGGGTTCCGTTGGTGGCTAGCATTCTGTTCTGCGCTTAAGAAAAAACCAATGGAATTTTTATCTCTGAAGATGAACGTATATGAAGCCATGTTTTGTCCGTCAGCGACACAAGATACGCTAACGGCTTGGCTTTCCAAGGGATCTTGAGGCAAAAAATCATAGGTAAATACGCGGGAAACAGGTCCTTTATATTTCCCCTGAGCGCAAAAAGGAACCGTATTTTCTTTAGATCGGATAGCCGTAATTAATAATGAAGTAGGATCTTTATACACCACATCTTTGGGCCCGATACGGAAAAGAGATAAGATATTTTCATCACTGCGATTCAACCAGAAACTATTTGTTAATTTCCCGTCTTTGTATTCGTTCACTTTGAACAAATTTTCAGTAATCTTAATAAAGTCTTGTGCTCGGCGGTTAATGGTGCGGATGTTTT
>CACYBL010000103.1 GCA_902772695.1 uncultured Elusimicrobium sp. | reverse complement strand
GATTAAAGCTACATTAAACAAACCTTACACAAACAAGCAACGCATGGATTTTATTGTTGCTGAAAACCATAACAAAGGTTACGAAATAAAGGAAACAGAAACCGCCCTTGAAGCATGGGGTCATACCCAAGAAGAACAAGACCGCATTTCTGTTGAGAGCCAAGTGGCTCAATTAGAAGCGGCTACTGGGCTAACTCGTCCAATGCGCGAAGTTATTACAGCTGGGCAGTTATCGGTTAGTCCCTACGTGCAAGAAAAAGTGCAGGAAATAGAGGCATTAGCGGCAGCTTTACGTGCACCCGGAGAGACGTATGAATGAACTGGTATTTTCCGCCGCTTGGAAAGTGGTAGCCCTGGTGTTTGCTGCCGGAGTGGTATGGGGGGAATTAAAGGCAATACGCAAAGATATTGCCCGGTTGGAAGCAAAACAGGACCGATATAATCACTTACAAGAGCGCGTATTTAAATTGGAAGGAGAGGTAAGCGTGTGCCAAAATTTAGTGCAAAAAGCCAAGAACAGTTGAGTTCGTGTCATGCTGATTTACAAACGGTTTGTCATTTGCTTATTGAACAATATGATTTTACCGTATTAGAGGGATATCGTGGTAAAGAGGCACAAGAACGGGCTTTTATGCAGGGAAAGAGCCGTGTGCATTTTCCCTGCAGTGCACACAATTGCTATCCTGCCCGGGCGGTAGATATTGTGCCCTATCCAATAGATTGGAAAAACGAAGATCGTTTTGCGCAGATGATTATTCGTTTTGATACACTTGCTAATGTGTTACGCAAAGAAGGAAAAATTAAAAGCCATTTTGTTTATGGCGGTTATTGGGCCAAGCTAAAAGATTGGCCGCATATTGAAATCAAGGAGAAATAATATGCAATGGATACAAATACATGCAAAAGATATTTTAGCTGTAATTGGAGCGGTGGTAACGGCGGCTTCATTGATTGTCAAATTAACGCCTACGCCTGCAGATGATGCCGTACTATCCAAAATTATTCATGTATTATCGGCGTTATCACTGGTAAATCCGGATGGTTCATTCATAGGGAAAAAGGAGCAATAATGTGGGTAATCGCTGGAGCGATATTTGGAATGGGATTAGTTGGGCTGATAGCGTATATGGCGCGCGAGAATGGCAAACAGGCCATCCGGTTAGACGCACTAAAAAAATCGGCTCGACAGGCCGCGTATGTACAACAAATTCAAAACCGTATTAAACGTTTGCCTGTGGATGATGTGTACGAACGGTTGTATCATCCCAAGCATTAAAGAACGCTCGGCCGTATGTCAAATTTATTTTGACCGCGGAGATATTGCTTTAACGCAATTAAACGCACACAATGCCCGGGCTGTATTATCATTTGAAGCCATGTGTGGCAGGGAAAAACTTCCTTAACAAAACAACCCCCGGTTAACACCGGGGGTTGTTTTTGACGTGTCCAGATTAGAAATCAGACGGACTACCAGAGGTGATAGCGTTACAGAAGGTATAAGCTTTTGTGTCTGTGCTCGGAACGGTGTTTGTCAAAGAGATGGTGTTGTCTGACGTGCAAAAGCGCGATATTGTGACGGTTCCGTTACCATTTTCAGTTAATACCGTTTTTAGCGAATATTGGCTATCGGCATTGTTCAAATCACGTCTGGCAACTACCACAAATTGTACCCCGGCTCCGCCGTTTGCGTCGGTGGGATCTCCCATGGTGATGATAAAGTTTTTCCCGCCAAATTGTCCATCAGTACGTTCTGGGACTTCAACGTCTAATTTGGAAAAAGCATTTTGTGCCGGCCAGGTATCTTTTTGTAAGCGGTGGCGTTCCGCGGCGTTGGCGACAGCGTTCATCAAAGAAAGTGCTTCTGTAGCGCGGGATTTTTCCACAGCGGTGGTATATTGAGGCAAGGCAACGGCCGTTAAAATACCAATGATAAGAACAACAACGAGTAATTCAATTAAGGTAAAACCGGAACACGTATTTTTATGTTTCATAATTCTCTCCTATGTGTAAAATAGTTCCTACCCATAGTATAGCAAAAAAATCAAAGAAAACAATATCAAGGTCCTACAGCATGATAAAACCCCGCCTGATGACGGGGTTTCTAATCTGAGCCAAGACGGGGGATCGAACCCCGGACCTATCGCTTACGAAGCGATTGCTCTACCAGCTGAGCTATCTTGGCAGGAAATTCATTTACTACCCATATATTCTATCAAAAAAGCAATACTTTTGCACGCACCTATTGGCGTTTTTTGTTGTTTTGTAGACGGCGTGCGTTAATTTGCGCTTGTAGAGCATTTGCCGGTGGATAGTTTTGATGACGTAGCAAAAATTCCTTTTCCGTTACTCCAGCAGGACCTTCGCGAAAACGGTCCAGCCATGCCTGGGCTTGATCTATGTTGTTTTCCAATAGGGAAATTTGCGTTAGATACATATAAGTATCCGGATTGACTGGATCGGTTAGTAAAGAACGTTCAAAAGCTGTTTTGGCTTTAGCCATATTGGTTAAAGCCGCCTGTTTGAATAATTCATATTCTGTATCACTATGGGCGCGAGTGGCTTGTTCATTTTTTGTTAAAGCCATGCGATAATACAATTGACCGCGGTTGTGGTGAAGTAGCGGATGGTTGGGGGAACGGTGCGTCACGATATCATAGTCTTTAAGTGCGCGGGTATAATCATCTGCACTTTCTTTTTTATCGCCACGGATGGGGGAAAAACGTTTTGTCAAATCAAAGGTGGTGGATAGTAAATTTGCTCGGAACTGGTAGTATTCCGTTTGCAAAGGATTCAACGAAATCGCCCCCGTAAAAAACCCGAGTGCCCCTTCGGCATTTCCTTGATTGTTGAGTACAACGCCTAAGTTATACAAATGATTTGCCTGGAACGGGCAATAAGCCACAAATTCCAACGGTAAGAGCAAGATAAATGGTATTAGAGCCGTAGCACAACGGATGCGGCGTTGCGCTTGCCAAAGTAAAACACATGTTCCTAATATACAGAACGCAAAAACAACCCATGCCATAGTGAGGAGAAGAATTTCTCCGATAGATTTCGCTTGCAAAGTCGCAGTCATTTCGTAGAACCTATGCATCAAATTTACGCTTACTACACACATCCCACCTACTATGAGCAAGCGTAACGGCCACAATAACCAATTTTTAGAAGTAAAATCCGAAGGATTTTTGTTTTGTCTGGAAACCGGATGGCATAAGGCAATTAAAATACCCATGAATAAAGCGAAGAAAAATCCGCTGGAGGCAAAGCGAAGACTCACGTCCACCCAACTGTGTACGAACATCCCGGTCAATGCTAGCGTATAACCTAGTAGGTAGTATTTAAAAGGAGAATTTTCCTGATTCTTCCGTAGTGTGTGCCAAGCTAGTGTAAACAAGAAAAACATCATCCATAAAAATATGGCTAATCCTACCGTGCCGGAAACCGCCCACTGCTCCAGAAGTTCGTTTTCGGCATGTTGAGTTTCTACATTATGAGCGGATTCGATGTAAAAAATTTGCGGACGTCGGTATGCACTATACACTGTTTTGAAGTTGCCGGTTCCCACGCCAATCACAGGGTGGTGTTTGATCATTTCAAATGTTCCCAACCAGGTATGGGTACGGAAACTGACCGATTGAAAACGTTTGACGGTATATATGCTGACCAAAATTCCTATGCCCAACAGAACAACGCACATGAAAATGTTAATTTTTTTAAGATGTTTTTTCCAAGAAGGGAGACAGCAATTGGTGTATAAACAGATACCCAGTGCGGCTACTACACTATACGATAACCAGGCACCTTTGCTTTCTGTAAAAAAAAGTGCTACAAGGCCTACTAAAATCAAAGCAAGATATTTCTTTTTTCGTTCTGCCAAATAGACTCCGCCCAACAAGCAAGAAGCAAAGATAACAAAGTCTCCAAAGAAGTTCGGGTTTGCATGTGTGGAAAAAATGCGTTTCGTAAAAAAACCGCGCCACGGCATAGGATCTATCCCAGGGAAAAATCCATCTAAAATTTGTACAACTGCGTATAAAAAAGAAATCCATATTGCGGCCAAAAACCATTTGGTTACAGATTTAACATCATCCAAGGTGAACTCTGTAGCAGCTAGTAACGTAATGAACCCATACATTACAAAGCGGATAAATTCTTCGGCTCCGTCCATGTGAAAGGGAGCAAAAATGTAACACAGAACATTCCATCCTATGTATAGCAATACCGGCAACAACAAAGGTAAATTCTGCTTATTAAATGGATTTTTCCGCCGTATGAGTTGCAAGGAGGTCCACAATGCAATAAGTAAAAAACTGCCCATATGCAGTAAAGTTAATTTGACTTGTGCCGTGTCGTAAGTGGCGGTAAAAACAGATAAACTGATTAATAAACCCATTGCTCCGGTGATATGCACCAGCGCGTTATGCAAGAAATTTTCTGCTTGGGAAGTTTCTCCCTGCCGAGGAACAGAATATGCTTTTTGTTTTTTTGCCATAACTATAGTCTAACCGATTTGATCTCTCTTTGAACAACGGGTTTTACGTTTTTGCTGAGAACTATTTTTTTCTTCTTTAGATAAAGATTTGTCGGGATGTGTCTTTCGATATTGCCGTATGGCTTCTAATTCCGGGGCCAGATATTTACCTGTATAAGATTTAGCGCAGTTGGCTACCTGCTCTGGGGTACCTTCGCAGACAATTTGTCCTCCTTTATCACCACCCTCCGGACCGAGATCAATAATCCAATCGGCTGTTTTGATGACATCCAAATTGTGTTCAATAATCAACACCGTGTTTCCTCGGTCAGCTAAATCATGCAATACATGTAATAACTTATCAATGTCAGCGAAGTGTAAACCGGTGGTAGGTTCATCTAAAATATAAAGTGTGTTACCAGTTCCTTTGCGAGAAAGTTCATCAGCCAGTTTAACACGTTGAGCCTCGCCGCCGGATAATGTAGTAGCTGCTTGTCCGAGTTTAATGTATCCAAGTCCGACGTCATTAAGTGTTTGTAAACAGCGTTTTATTTTGGGAATTGCACTGAAAAATTCTAAGGCCTGCGACACACTCAAATTAAGCACATCCGCAATGCTTTTCCCTTTAAATTTAACCTGTAAAGTATCTTCGTTAAATCGCTGACCGTTGCACTCCTCACATTTCACATAAATATCTGGTAAGAATTGCATCTGTATTTTCAAAATACCGTCCCCTTGACATTTCTCGCAACGGCCCCCTTTGACGTTGAATGAAAACCGCCCCGGCTTGTATCCGCGCCGTTTTGCTTCCGGCATTTGGGCAAACAAATCACGGATGTGTGAGAACACGCCGGTATATGTAGCGGGATTGCTGCGCGGAGTTTTGCCGATAGGACTTTGGTCTACAATAATGACCTTATCTATGTTATCAAGCCCTTTGATGGCTTTATGCGTGCCGGGCACGTCTTTGGCGTTGTAAAATTTACGCGCTAACGCTTTGTATAAAATTTGGTGTATCAAAGTGCTTTTCCCTGAGCCGGATACCCCAGTTACACATACAAATTTGCCAAGGGGGATCTTGACATCAATATCCTTTAAGTTAAACTGTTTTGCGCCGTAAATCGTCAAAAATTTGCCGTTACCTTTGCGTAATTTTTTCTGTGGTAGAATAATACTGCGTCCGTTTAGATAGGAAGCGGTAAGTGACATTTTGTTTTTCAAGAAATTTGTGGTAGGTTCTGCGGCTACAATTTGTCCGCCATTTTCACCGGCGGCAGGGCCGAGTTCTACTACATAATCAGAGGCCAAGATAGTATCTTTATCATGTTCAACAACAATGAGTGTGTTGTCTAAATCACGTAAATCTTTTAGGGTGGCTATTAACCGGTCATTATCGCGCGGATGTAGGCCAATGGTTGGTTCGTCCAACACATATAATACGCCTGTTAATCCGGAACCGATTTGGGTGGCCAAATGAATCCGCTGAGCCTCACCACCTGATAACGTTTGGCTTTTGCGGTTGAGGGTAAGATAAGAAAGCCCAACACTATTTAAAAAATCTAACCGTGCGCGGATTTCTTTTAACACGTCTTTGGCGATGATTTTATCTTTTTCGGATAAATGAATTCTGTCAAAAAATGCTTTGGCGGCAGATACTTGCATGGATGTAATTTCATCTATGTTCTTACCGTCCACCTTCACGGACAGAGCTTCCGGTTTTAAGCGTTTCCCTCGGCAAACAGGGCATTCGATTTCACGCATAAAACGTTGGGTAACCTCTTCTTTTACAAAATCACTTTCGGATTCCACCACACGGCGTTTTAAATTAGTAATAACGCCTTCAAAATCCTGTTCTCCGCCGGAAATAATAGAAGTGTAGGTTGCCCCTCCTGTGCCGTATAAGATCAAGTCGCGTTGGGATTTGGGGAGTTTTTTCCAAGGAGTAGTCATGGAGATATGCTGTTGTCGGCAAATCTGTTTTAACATATCGTAATAATACCCGCTCCACGAATTTTTCCACCGGTGCGTGCGTGTGGTGACAGGATTTTCCCATGCTTCAATGGCTCCTTGGTTAAGGGATAGATTGGGGTCAGGCACAACCAAGGATTCATCTACTTCGATTTTTACTCCCAGTCCATTACATTCCGGGCAGGCCCCATAGGGGGAATTAAATGAAAAAAGCCGCGGTTCTAATTCGCTAAATCCAATTCCGCAATGAGCACAGGCGTTGCTTTCACTATAGGTAAAATCTATGGGTTTGGTACCGGAGGTTTCCAAAATATGCACGAGTCCTTGTGCATATTTTAAGGCGGTTTCTAAACTTTCTATCAATCGCTCACGGTCAAATTCATCTACATAAAATTCATCTACCACGAGTTCAATCGTGTGCTTTTTATAACGCTCTAGCGTTGGAATATGGTCAAGAGTAACAATAATTCCGTTTACGCGTGCTTTAACATATCCTTCTTTTTTAAATTTGGCAAATAGTTCTTCGTAAGTACCTGCCCGTCCTCGTACTACGGGGGATAAAATGTATAAAGTTTTATCTGCAAATTTTTTTAAAATATCTTGGGCTATTCCTTGAACACTCCATGTTTCTACTGGACGGCCACACTGCGGGCAATAACGCTTCCCTATGCGGGCGAATAGCAGGCGTAAATAATCGTAGATTTCTGTGACGGTGGAAACAGTAGAACGTGGGTTTTTAGAAGGGTTACGTTGCTCAATGGAAATAGCGGGGGAAAGCCCTTCAATATGTTCCACGTCCGGTTTTTCCATTAGTTCCAAAAACTGCCTGGCATAAGCCGACATACTTTCCACATAGCGGCGTTGGCCTTCGGCATAAATCGTGTCAAACGCCAGAGAGCTTTTCCCTGAACCGGACAATCCGGTTACGACGGTCATCTTGTCTTTGGGGATTTCTACTGTAACGTTTTTTAAATTATGTCCCTTGGCTCCGATTACTTTAATGGTTTTCATACCCAATCCTGCCGTAAAATAATTGCGGATCAACCGCGTAGAAGAGTGTTTTTTGTCTTAATAAATTATATAATTTATTCAACTTATTTGACTTGGAGTTTGCTGCGTGAAAAAACCGTTGAAATATATTTTCTACGTTTTTGGGATGGCGTTATCATTGGGAGTGATTGCTTTTATGATCTATCACGCCAAGGATAGCTTTGTTAAAATCTGGAAAACGGTACAAACTAAATATTTATTTTTATGTGTTTTATCTTCGATACTCATTTATGTATCCATGGGAATGAGTCTATATGAAGTATTGCGGATTATGGGGCGGCGGATTGGAAAAAGCGTTGCTATTGGGATTGCTTTGGTTTCTACAACCGTGAATTATGCGGTATCTTCTTTAGGGGCCAGCGGATTTGCGTTACGGGCTCACTTGCTTAGCCGCCGACGTGTTCCGTTTGGTACTTGTGTAACAGCCAGTATTGTTATTACGGTATTGTTGTACTTTGTACTGGCCATCATTATTTTGCAAGGGTCGGTGTTGATGTTCTTCCATTCATCTACCACTACCGCTCAATTGCTTAAAAATTTTGGACTTATCGTAGTTATGTGTATTGTATGTGCGGCGGTTACGGCATTTTTATTCAATGACGCATGGCGTTATAAATCTATTCGTAATGTGTTTCGTCTTATCAATAAAGTACTTTTCCGCGTTTTCGGTGCCTTGATTCCCAAAGGTCGTTATGATGATTTTATGGACCAACTGGACGAAGGTATTGGGCTTATTCATGAGAAAAAGAGAAAAATGACATGGACCATTGTTTATGTTTGTGCCGATTGGTTATTTACGATTTTAGTTCTATTTTTTGCTTTCCGCGCGGTAGGTGTTCATATTGAGGCCGGCGTGTTAGTGGCCGGATTTGCGGTAGGAATGGTCACTACGCTCATCCCGGTACTGCCGGGAGGATTGGGGGCTATGGAATTAGCCATGACGGCTGTCTATGCTCAGATGGGTATTGATTGGGATGCTGCACTCATGGCTACCTTGATTTATCGCGTGGTGTATTACGTATTACCCGGTATTGTTAGTATTTTTATTTATTGGGGATTGCAGTTATCGGCTTCTCCTATACCGGTACAAAAAAGGGGGAAACATGAAAGAGCGCATTAAGGAGTTAGTTCCGCAAATTGCACAAGGCAGTTATATACATCCTGCGGCCGTAATTATGGGAGACGTGACCTTGGGGGCAGGGGTATCTGTTTGGCCATGTGCCGTACTGCGAGGGGATATCGCACCGATTGTGGTGGGAGAAAATTCTAACATCCAGGAAAATGCGTGCGTACATGTTAATTACGGTTCACCGGCTTTTATTGGCAAGGGAGTTAGCATAGGACACGGAGCCGTGGTACATGGCAGCAAAATCGGTGATAATTGTTTAATTGGGATGAATGCTGTTGTAATGGAAAGTGAAATCGGTGCCAATTGTGTAATTGCTGCTGGGGCTGTTGTTCCGGCGGGTAAGAATATACCGGCAGGATCGTTGGTAATGGGAGTTCCGGCCAAAGTGGTGCGTCAATTGGATGAAGATGAAGTAAATGCGATTATGAAAAATGCCCATGATTATGTACAAGCTATTACCTTATACAAAGACCATTGTCAAAAAATATAACCATGAAAAAAATTGTACTGATAGAAGATTCCAAGGTATTAGGAACGGCTCTCTCCGGTGCGCTTAAGGTGGAAGGGATAGAAGTCCATTGGGCTCAAAATGGGGTGGAAGGGGTATCGGCCGCTAAGCAAATTAAGCCGGATCTGATTTTACTAGATTTGATGTTGCCTAAATTAAGCGGTTTTGATGTTTGTAAATTGTTAAAAACCGATAATGCAACATGGCGTATTCCGGTCATTGTAATGTCTACACTGGCAGATATGGATTCACAAGAACGAGCCAAAGAAGCCGGAGCAGATTATTTCATCCCTAAACCATACGATTTACAAGATACATTGGCTGAAATAAAAAAACATTTGAAATAGGAGAGCTTCATAATGAAAATGACAGCAGAAGAAGTTAGCAGATTGCTGGAAGAAAATAAACCGGAGCGTGTACTTGGTTATCTGAAAAAGAAACGCAGTAAACAAGCGCAGGATTGGTTTTTACAAGGGGAGGCCGAACGCCAACTCGGGCATTTTGAAACAGCTCTTTTAACATACGCTAAAGGCCTTAAAATAGCTGATGTCGTTGAAGAACGTATGGACATTTTATTGGCTATGGCGGCCTGTTACCGGACGCTCGGACATGCGGCTGCTGCCTATGAATTATCGGATGAAACTTTGCAAATGGCGCGGGAACTGGAATATGACGATTATTGTGTGCGTGCAATGCAAGAAATGGGGATGTCTTTGCGTGCGTGGGGGCGGTTGGAAGAAGCCCTGGAAATGCTAGATACCGTCCTTGCTGCCTACATTCAGAATAAAGATTATGCCGGCATGAGTTTTATCCACTGGGCGAAAGGGGGAATTTTTCGCTTGCAAGGCCAATTTCAAGAAGGTATTGCCCAATTCCAACAAGCTATTAAATTAGCCAAAAAAATCGGTGATGTTATCAGTGAAGCTTACGGATATTGTGGCTTAGCCGGCATTAGCCGGATTTGCGGGAAAATTGATGATTGTGTAAAAAATTATAAATTAGCGGAGAAAATTTTTAGAAAAACCCAGGATACATTTGGCAATGCGTATACACATTGTGGTATGGCTAACGGCTTACGCCAACAAGGCAAATATGCAGAAGCTTTACGGCATTACAATGTAGCAGATAAATTATATTCCTCTATTCATGATACGGTGGATTTGGGGTTTGTAAAATGGGGTAGAGCCGACGTATTGCGCCGTAAAAATAAAATGCAAGATGCATTGAAAGATTTACAAGAGGCCAAAATGCTTTTTGATAATTCCGACGAGATGCGTGGCCAAATCTTAACAAAACTTTCATTAGCGCAAGTTCTGTATGCTCTGGGCCGTACCGAAGAGGCGGAAGAATTATATGCTGTTGGGGTGGCCCAAGCGAAAAAAGAAGGGTTGCATACTTATTTGGAAAGTTATACCTAAACCTAGTTACCAAAAGAGTAGGGCCACTCCAACCGGAGTGGCCCTACTCTTTTTAGGTTCAAGGGATTTTATTTCTTGCTTTTGCGGTATCAACCGTTATAGAAAGTTCTGAAGAATTATTTATAACGATTGTAAAATACGATATCCGCCAATTTTTGTCGAGGGCGTTGGTCGGGCGTTTCCGCCGGATATCCAACAGCAATCAGATGCTCAATCTTTTTACCTTTGGGCAGGTTAAAAAATTTTTCGGCTTTAGCGGAATTAAGCCATCCTATCCAACAGGTACCTAATCCTAAATCCCAGGCACGCAAAATGAAATGTTCGCATGCAATACCATGATCCACCAGATAAAATTCTGTCCGTCTAAAAAAATTTCCCAAACGGCTTACAACATTACCTTTGTCTGATACCGCAGCTATCAGCACCGGAGCGTTGCCGGCCCAACTGCTTATGGAATATAAACCGCTAAATGCTTCTTTGCAAAAAGCTTTTTTGATTGCCGGATCATCTAGTACGATAAATTCCCACGGCTGTGAGTTGCACGCCGAAGGTGCCAAACGGGCAGCTTCCAGACATGCAGTAATTTTTTCACGTTCTACAGGCCTATCCTGATATTTGCGTACACTACGGCGTGTTGAAATGACTTGTTCAAGTTCCATACACTACCCCCTGGTTAGGATATAAAAATATATTAGCAAAAATAACCGTTCTTTTTATAAAATAAAAGATATGAATTTTACTAAATATACAGGACTTGGAAACGATTTTATTTTCTTGGATGGGCAAACAGCTTTGTCCGTCAAAAATGCATCTGTATTGGCGCAAAAAATGTGTGACCGACGCTTTGGCGTTGGAGCTGATGGCTTGGTGTTGTTACTTCCATCTGCACGGGCAGATATACGGATGCGAATCATAAATTCCGACGGGAGTGAAGCGGAAATGTGCGGAAATGCATCACGCTGTGTGCCGTTGCATCTTTACCGCCGGGGAGTATGTAAAAAAAAGGCGATAACGTTAGAAACGCTCGCTGGAATTATTAAGACAGAAATTATAGATGAAACGTGTGGACTCGTGCGGGTAGATATGGGGCGCGCGCGGTTAACGCGGGCAGAAATTCCGATGCAAGGAGCCCCGGATGAACGAGCTATTGGAGTCCCGGCCGGTGTATGTGGGAAGACTTTTTTCGGGACAGCTGTTTCTATGGGAAACCCGCATTTTGTTATTTTTACTGACAAAGTAGAAGAACTGCCCCTGGAGAAATGGGGACCGGTACTAGAGAAACATTCTTTGTTTCCGCGCAAAACGAATGTAGAATTTGTGCAGGTGCTCAATAAATATGCCGTACGGATGCGCGTTTGGGAACGCGGAGCCGGCATTACGCGGGCATGCGGTACAGGTGCCTGTGCGGCGGCTGTGGCGGG